>JAPVXR010000005.1 GCA_027214385.1 Cryomorphaceae bacterium 1068
CTTCTTACCTTCAGATGGAGTCAAAGAATTACTAGACAATGAAATAGAAAAAAGAAATACGCTTGCCATCAAAACCTAAACTGCATTAAAACGCATTTTACATTCAACGTTAGCCTGACTGTCTCCAATCAGCTCAGCCCTTCAATCTACCCCCTGCGAGCTACGAACCACGCCCTACAAAATACACCTTGGCTGAATACTGAATAACACCTGCCACCGACCACTGCCCACCCACCTGATTTCAATACAACCGAATTTCCATTAAATTTGGATATGATCAACCGGACACAATCGGTTTAATGCCAAATAAGCGCCACTAAGCCGAGCGTTCTCACGGGAGGCAACGAACTTTATTCAATCGCGAGCCACAACTAACTAAAATGCGAATAGCTTTAGCCATACTGATCGGAATACACGGAATAATCCATCTATTCGGATTTTTCAAAGCGTTTGGCATCGGCGATTTTAATGCCATTCTACTGCCCGTTTCAAAAACGTATGGCCTACTGTGGCTCCTTGCATTTTTGCTTTTTGCCGGTACGATCTTTTCGATGCTTTTCCATTCCGGCTATTGGTGGTACATCGGTTTTTTAGCCGTGATACTATCGCAGGTATTGATTTTCAGTTTTTGGTCTGACGCAAAATTCGGTTCACCGGCAAACGTGATTATTCTGTTGGCGATCATCATAGGGTATTCTGGTTTCAACTTCGATCAGAAAATTGAACGAGAAAGAATAAGCCTCTTTGAAAATGCTCAACTCCCGAGCCAAAGCATCGCCACCGAAGAAGAATTGATTGGTTTGCCATCAATCGTTCAAACATGGCTGACCAATAGCGGCGCAGTGGGCAAACAGGCCATAGCCAATGTGCATTTAGTTCAAGAACTACGGCTAAGATTGAAACCCGAGCAAACAAGTTGGAACGAGGGCATAGCAGAGCAATATTTTACCACTCAACCACCGGCATTCAATTGGAGTATCCGCACTCAAATGAACGCCATATTAAGCGTAGTAGGCAGAGACAAATTTGAAAAGGGCAAAGGTGAAATGAGCATAAAGCTTTTTTCACTTATACCCGTGGCAAATGCAAAAAATGACCAAAAGGTAGACCAAGCCACTTTGCAACGCTACTTGGCCGAAATCGTTTGGTTTCCTACAGCGGCTTTGAGCCAATATATAGAATGGGAGCGTATAGATGCCTATACCGCCAGAGCCACTATGAAGTACAATGGAACCGAAGGTTCTGGCGATTTTTACTTTAGTAAAGACGGAACCTTTGAGAAATTCGTGGCCATGCGTTACCGAGATTCTAATGATGCCGAGCCTACCGAATGGTCTGTTATGGCGACCAAAACCGAAGAAAGGAATGGGATAAAAATACCCGTTGAGTGTGAGGCCGCTTGGACCATAGACGATGGCAAACGGACTTGGTTAAAATTGAAAGTCACCGACATTCACTACAACGTAAAAGAAATGCCGGTACCCGATCAGGGAGATAACGAATAAGCCAATCATCAGCACTCCTAAGCGTCTACCAGCCCATGGCCGTTTCCCTTGTTTTCAATAGAATCAAAATTCTCCACCCTAAGCCCCACACCCTAAAAATCACGCCCTACACACTACCCACTACCCACCACTAAATACGCACTACGCCCTACGCCCTACGCTCTACGCACTACGAAATACGCACTACGAAATACGCACTACACACTACGCCCTACGCCCTACGCCCTACGAAATACGCCCTACGAAATACGCCCTAACTTAATACCACCAACCATCGACTATCGACCATCGACCACAAAACCATCTACCACAGACCAACAAAAAACCCCGACATCTTTCCGACATCGGGGTTTCAATCATACATGCTACACATATCTCCGTTTTGTTTTAATAATAAACCGTGTACTTAAGGGGATACATGTTACCAACTCACCGCTGGCAGAGGAGTGGTTAGGCCGCCATTACCAGGGCTACATCGCTGTAGGCGCTCGTCATATCGCCACTGATGGCCATTACACGAAACCAGTACATCGTGCCGCGCGTCAGGTTTTGCACCGTACCGCTGCTCTTTGACGTTACCAAGGCTACCGTCCATTGGGGCTCGGCCACCGCAGGATCGGCAGTGCTTACCTCTACCTGGTAGGCCTTGCTGTAGCTTACGGCTTTCCAGTTTAAGATTACCTCACCTTCCTTCTTGCTGCGCTCGGCCAAGAAGTCGATGGGTTGACCCAAACTCGTAGCAGGCTCACGCTGCTTGCGCACTTCAAATCCCGAGCTCTCGATCACCTCACCATCGCCATTGGCTACAAAGGCTACATATTGCCCCAATTGGCGCATCATGGCTGTAAAAGCCCGCTGCCCGTTGTTGCGGCTGTTTATCGCGCGTCTGTCGCCGAAGGCAGCCGCCTCTACGCGGTCTTCAAAAGCGTCAAGCGCGGTTTGCAAATCTGCCAGCGACGGTACAGGATCAGGAAAGCTGGCATTTCCCGTCATGTTTGCAATGATCAGACGGCCCTTGGCGAGCAAGTCTGTCGGTTTTAGGCCCGTGAGGCCCAGTTTGATTTGATTTTCCATAGTATTTAAATTTTATGGATAAATGGCTGTCCACTTTGGCGCAGCTCACAGACCTATACTAAACTGCAAAAAGAAAGTTTCAAGAAAATAGAAAATTAACATATATAAACAGACGACACGAAGCGGGGGCTGCGGCCTTAAACTATTGAAGATGAGAGAATCAGAAGGCCTTGGTCGCTATTCGAAAGATAAGAAAAAGATCCAAAAAAAGAAGACGACCAAGTGGGGCAATGATGGTCTTCACACGACGAAAGAAGACCATCACACGACGGAAGATAGGCATCAAGTGGGGCAATGAGGGTCTTCACACGACGAAAGAAGACGATCACACAACTGATGATAGGCATCAAGTGGGGCAATGAGGGTCTTCATACGACGGAAGAACACCTTCACACGAGGAAAGAACCCCTTCATGGCACGCGTTAATGCCATCAAGTGGGGAGACGGTCTGTGGTCGATAGTCGATTGACTAAGTTACAGGCCTGGTGAAACGAGCAGCACGGGAGATTTCAACTTTTATCAACAGGGTAGAGGAGGTGAAAGGGGAATTTGTATTTTGTGGGGGAATTAAGGTTAACCAAATGGAGAGACAGCCCATAGATTAGAGAATAGCTCAACCTAGTAGATAGGTCTGGGAGCACTCTGTCTTCTTGGTTGACGGGAAAAAATAAAACGACTATGAAAAAGTTACTTCTGATAATGCTCATCTCGATACCTGCGCTGGTCGTGGGGCAGGAAACGGTGAAGTATGATTATATGACAATCGTTCAGCGGGGTGACATCATCGCGATTAGTGAAGGGGAGAACTATGAAATCATCAAGATTAAAAAAGAAAAGGAAGGCGCTGATGATTATCGGCCTATTTTAAAGATGGCAGAAGCGTTTGAATTGGAGAGTTGGCAAGTTTATGAAGTAGATATGGGGGAAGCATACGGTTATGTCAGATTAGCTTTTATAATGAGGCGGGAGAAGGGATACGCAGGTAATGAAGATAAATAGAAGTGCCGCAGGGTTGCAAACCCGGCGGAGCAGATTTTTGAGTGAAAAATCGATTTCTAAAGCCTCACGTTTCTTAGCTTAGCGTTGTGCTTCACGCGAAAATGAAAAATCTTCACCTATTCATATATACGACTTTGTTAATGACATGCTTTCAGTCATGTAAAACTTTTGACGCTACAGTTGAAAGCAATGACACATGTCGAGTTCATGAATGTAAAATGAAAGTTGCTCGGACTCCGATAAAATACGGACGAGGTCCGATGAAAACTAAAATTGAATCTGACTTTTTCGATTACCCCAATACGAAGACCGACCACTATGGCGGATGCATTATAGATAAGGATCGACCTAAAATTTACAAATATTACTATTGCCAAGAATGCCAACAATTAGCGAAAAGAGAAAGAAAAAAGCACGAAGCACAACAATCGCTATAAAAACATGCCCTTCGGGCCACGTTTCATAGCGGGAATATTACCCAGCGGAGCAGATTTACCGGGCAAAGCATGGCATTAAAAACAGAATAAAATGAGTTCAACTGTCCCCACCTTTCGACAAGTCGCTTGGATCTCACTGTTCCCTCATCTGCTGGTCATGGGAATATTTATGTTGATCTGGTATCAGTTTGATACGTCCGCTTTTATTCTCTACGGAGCAGCCACTTACTTGATCCTTTCGCAATTCTTAAGACAGACCATTGCTAAGGAACATAGAAAAGGAATGGCCAGTGTGAAACGCGAAGATTTTAAAAATGCCATTCCACACTTTGAGCAGAGTTACGCCTTTTTTAAAAAGTATGACTGGGTAGACAAGTATAGATTTCTAACTTTATTGAGTTCTGGCAAGATATCGTACAAAGAAATGGCATTGAACAACATCGCGTTTTGTTATGGGCAAATGGGAAACGGAAAAGCCTCGAAAGAATACTACGAAAGAACGTTGAAAGAATTTCCCGAAAGTGGAATAGCCAAAGCCGCATTAAGGCTTTTGAACTCAATGTCCAATGAATAAATGTGCTCCGCTCCTCGGGGTATGTCACCCAGCTGAACTAAAACAAATACCGTAGTTTACATACCTAGCGGGCAAATATTTATAATTCAATAAAAATGAAAGAAGTCTTTTTTTTAATCCTTTTTGGCCTTATTTGCATGAGTGGTTTCTCGCAAGTGGTATTCGACTTTGACAAAGATGAGGCCCTATTTGAGAGAGTCATTGTAGTAGATACAATCTCCAAAGACGATCAATACAAGAGGGCTCGATTATGGATGGCTGAAAATTTGAAATCCTCAGATGAGCAAATACTGGCCGATGAGGAAAACCACGAGTTCATAATTGGAACGGGAAATGTCTTTCTCCCCGATCAGACGCTTCTAAGAGAAAAGGTCGTGAACTTCAAAATGTCCATTTACTTTCGGGAAGGCAGGTATAAGGTAATTTTCAGCGAATTGGTTTATTCATGGGTAGCGGTCAGTATGGACATGACAACGCGCACTCCTGGTATGCTAGAGCTCAATGAAAACTACAAGAAGCTTTATTCGAAGAAGAAAATTAAAAAAACAAAAGTGGAAGAAGAGATCGATACCGCTTTTGAAAACTTGCTGGATGATTTGAATGACGCAATTACAGGCGGTTCAGAAAATCATTCAGATGACTGGTAGTAAAACGGAAAATCAGTGTTACCCTTTCCTCGCTCCACAAGGCAGCAATCAGGGGAGAAGGGCTTTTTCCGCGTTTTAGCAACCAAAAAACTACGATAATGCACGCAAAGTGAAATTTTTAATATGACAGGACATATTTTCTTTTACTTGGGACTTTCACTAATGGTGATACACGAGATGGATGCAATTCGATGTAAAGAGTGGCGAATATTTCCGGGCTTATCAATGCTGAGTGACAAAATTGGACATATAGTCTTCCTCTTTTTACACATTCCCCTTTTTTACTTTGTGTTTTGGAAGCTATCGCAGAGTCAAGATGTTGAAGCATTTATCTATGGATTCAACATATTTATGATTGTGCATTTAGCTCTTCATATACTTTTTCTAAAACACAAGAACAACGAATTCAAGGATTGGATTTCTTGGTCTATAATTATTGGAGCGGGTCTATGCGGAACTCTAGACCTGTTGATTTAACCGCTACGCAGGGTATCGCACCCGCTCCGCTGGGTTTGCAACCCCCAGCTCCGCAGGATTTGCAATCCTGCGGCACTAACCTAAGTACCTCAACTCTCTGCACCAAACGAAGCCGCAATTCACCACGAAATGAAAAACCCCGAAGCAATCGCCGAAATACGAGAGTATCCACCAACGCAAATCTTGTTTCGCGTCGTATGCGTGGCTTGGATGGCTTTCGCGATGTACAAGTTCAGCATCAATCCCGTCTTCTTCGGGCTCAGTATTCTGGCCGCCCTTACTGTCTTTTTACTCATTACCCGAATGGCGATAACCGTTACGGAAAATGCGGTGAGAATCGAACACCAAAGAATACTGCCATTCCTCTCCTTAGTGCTGGTATACCCGCTGGATGAAATAGAAGAGATACAGCTCGATATGGCCGATATGAGCATAGCTCCGCGCGTGCCTACGGATATCTCCGTTCTCTTTCCAAATGCGCGGGTTATCAGGCCCGAGTCACTCAATATCAAACGAAAAGATACACCATGGAAGAAGTTCAGACTCGTCGGTACCAATGAACAATACAAAGACTTGGTCGGAATCGTACAGTCTATGATGGCTAGTCGGGATAGTAGATAAGCACCCGCTCCGCGAGGTATGCCACCCGTGCCGTGAGATTGTCAACTCGGCGGAACAGTTAAATTGTGCATGGCATCCTTCGAACCAATTTTTCTATAAATTTGAAGGGTATAATGTGGCAAAAGCAAAAGTAAAATGAGAAAAATAATGACTGGTAAGATTAAATTTCAAATTGTGTTTTTCTGTCTTGGTGCAATACTTCTTGGGGGTTGTTCAAAAGATGAAGATGACGACAATGTTGGTAGCGGTACTTGCAGTGATGGTATTCAGAATCAAAATGAAACCGACGTAGATTGTGGCGGTATATGCAGTCCGTGCAGTATGGTGCAACCCAACACGCTAAATGTAAGCAGTCAATCATTTTCTTTTGGTTCATCAAGTGGTTCGCGATCCGTATCCATAACCTCAAACGTTGATTGGTCAGTTTCCACTTCTTCATTTTGGATTAGCGCCTCTCCATCCAGCGGCAGCGACAATGGATCTATATCAGTTTCGGTAAGTTCCAATTCATCGACTAGTTCACGCAGCGGTGTCGTGACTGTATCAGGTGGTGGATTGACAAGAAATATTTCTATTTCTCAGTCGGGTGAAGATGATCCGGAGCCCACTCAATACGGTACCATATCATTTTATCGGGCAGTTGGAAACGGACCGTTTGAGTTTTACTTCGAAGGTGACTACTTAGGTACAATATACAGCACCTACTATACGAGCAATCCAGGCTGTTTTCCGAGCGGAGCAATGTACAACACGGATCTTTTGCCTTATGGGAACTATTCTTATAATGCCTACATTTTAAATGGGCTGGGGGAGATAGTATACAATTATAGCGGAAGTGTATACTTGGATAATCCATGTGAGACCGTTGGAGTAGGGCCGTGATAAGATCATCTGCTCTTTATTCCCCGCTCCACAGGGCATGCCACCCTGGGGAACTAATAAAAACCGCAGGGTATCATACACGGCGGAGCAGGTAAGACTTTTGAAAGTGGATCAACATCTTTTCTTTGGCAGGAAATTGCATCTTGCAGGGCAGTGATTAAATTAAAATGAAAACAAGACTTGTATTATTTGCCTGCTGCTTCTTCCATTTCTCAGAAATTTACAGCCAAGATGTTGAATTCCGCAGCATTATTGAAACCTGCGCACAATCAATGAATGAATTTTGGGCTGATAATGATATTGATAGGCATATCACGTATAGCGACAGCTCGAGGATCATTGGCTTTGACGAAGGGTCTGAGAAGTATGTTTTACGCGATATTGATCACGATGCCGTTTGGACTATTCAGTTTACCGAAGATTCGAGGGACTCGCTCTACTTAACCTTTGATAATGAAGGAACATGGCGGCACGTATTCCGACTTATCAATGAAGATGACAGTTGGACAGTAGTCGAACACCTGATGACTATTGCGAAAGATAAACCCGATTCAAGAGATGCTGAACGTTTCCAGGAGTTATTAGATTCTCATGAAAGCGAGAAGGCAAGAGGAAATAAGAAAAACTAAGCCCCGCAACGAAGGGTGTGCCACCCAGCGGCACTATACGCTCACTTCGGAGCCAGAAATTTAATTCGCCACCTCTGTCGTTAAATGTCAATTTATGTCGTCCTACGTATAAAAATACACCAATGAAACGCCATATAGCATTCTTCATTTTCCTGTTTTCATATTCTATCGCTACCGCTCAAGAAGTAGATTTGACCGACGAGTTTCTCCAATTGGAGGAATACCTAACGGTTATGGACTCCTTAAACGAAAGCGTTTCACAAGCTCCGGTCAAATGGCATTTATTGCACTTGCTACAAGTCATCAATGGAACGATGGCTACAGCGACCCACTCAGATCCGGATGGGTTTGAGTCAAAATCGAGTTTCGAATGGTTTTATGTTTCGACAACCGGAAAAATTCCAAGAGGAGTAGGGAAAGCTCCCGATGCGGTAAACCCAAGTTTTGACATTAGCGAAGACGACATTAGAATCGAATTGGAAGCCGCTAAGCTGAGCTTGATGCAATGGAGTGATTTGGATGACGACAACTATTTTAGACATCCCGTATTTCTTGACCTGAATAAACGTAAGCTAAAGAAGTTCCTCAAGATTCACACGCGCCATCACTTGCATATAGTGGAAGATATAGTCGAGCTTTAAAAGGAGATTGCGTTATAGGAACATATTTCATTTAGATTATGTCACCGCTGCACAGGGTACGCCACCCTGTGCTAAGTTGCAACTCATCCATGCTTCGGTTTTCACTACCGAATTTTATAGCCCTTGGCAGGTTTTGCTTACTTTTGGGATGCGAACGTAAAACCCGTAGGGCAAAATAGGCAACGCTGCGGTGCAGAGGGACAAAAATTCGACCTGAACAATCCCAAAAATAAAGTAAGGCATTTGAGCAAATTAAATTTAGTATGAAAAGAGTATTGAGACTGGCGGTCATTGTAATCGGACTTTCAACATTTTCTAGTTGTGCCATACACACCGGATATATGAACAACTCGGCATCATTGAGTCAGGCTAATTTTAGCTATACGCAAACAAGTATCTCCGGCACTGCATCTACTTTAAAGGTTTTTGGATTTGGTGGGCTTGCAAAATCGGCACTTGTGGATGACGCGAAGAAAGATATGTTGGAAAACCATCCTCTTCAATCCAATCAAGCGCTTGCCAATATTACGGTAAATTGGAAAACGGGATTCTTTATTTTTGCACAGAATCATCAATGCACGATTACTGCTGATATTGTTGAATTCAACTAATGGGAGATTGATGAAAAGAGCCGTTCTCATATTTTTGATTTTCGTTCCATTCGTGTCTTGAAAGAAGGACGACGGATGTGTGGATGAGCGTAAAAAGGGAGATTACTATTGTTTGACCGTTTACGACCCCGTATGTGGCTGCGATGGCAAGACCTATGGAAACTCTTGCGAAGCCGAAAGAGAGGGTGTGACTTCTTGGACAGAAGGCACCTGTGATTAAAGCCACACGATGCGAAGCGATTTACCGGTAGGCTAATCAATAAGGCCATGTCGGGAGCTATGCGCAAGTTCTCCGCTCCCGAGATTTTACCTTCGGTGTTATTGTTCGTTATTACTGCTTTTCAGACAGTTAGGATCTGCCTCGCCTTGGCAGCTTTTCCGAAGGGATAGGTTTAGAATTTATGTAGAAGATTGCCATGCAAGAGGATTCTAGCGTCGTATAGCAGCACTTCACCACTCTCAATTCATCTCTTCCAGTAGTTTATTGATCAGGGTGTGCGTATTCTCCAATTCCCAATCGTATTGATCGGTATCTTCTTCAATTGCCTTTTTGAATAGTTTGAAGGCTTTCAGTCTGAGTTTGGCATACTTGAGCAGAAGTGCGTTCTGTTGTATCAAATCATCAGGTAGGTCGGCCATCTCATTTGTCTTTTCTATGATTTGGATATTCTCTTCCCATTTGGGAATGATTTTTCTGTCCAGTTCGCGCAGCAGGGTATTGCTTTGTTTGGTGCCCAAATGCTCATAGAAAATCATTGTTTCCGTCTCGTTCTGAAAGAAGGTCTCCATCTCGGCATCGTATTGGTCGTAAGCTTCCGCCTCAGGCGATAAGAAGGCATAGCTCAAAAGGCCTATTGCCATTACTGCTAGCGAGATAAGTCCGATGCCTGCCGCTTTCCATGTCGAGTAGAATTGGTTTTCATGCTCCTTGTGCTGAGTCAATACCTTGCCCTGAATCTTCTCCACGATCAAATAGATAATGAGGGTGTAGACGGCAGGGATAATTTGATTGGGCACCTTATCAATGATGGATTCGGGAAGCGAGAAAATGACAATGAAGATGACCGCCGTAGCAACGAATCCAAGAATGAATGCACTTCGGCCCTTATCCGGTTGGTCCAATGAGCGGTAATTCTCTCTGATCAGGTATCCCGATGCCATAGGCCCGCCGAGGAAAGTAGCGATTCCGATGGATTTTTGAGAATAGAACTTAAGCTCCTTGGTGTCGTTTTCGTTTTCTGCCATTTCTGCGTTTTTGATGTTGCTCAGGACGTCAATTCTCTGTTTGTCTCAATTCTTCCCAAAAATAGCCAACCTTCCGCTTTTTGCAAGAGTTCTTCCAAGATCTGGACATACACTACAGCCGATTTCCTTGCTTCGCTGCCTGAGACCTCTTAGCTTAGCAAGAGCTATTATAAAGTTTAAAACACACCTATCTCAACATTCGCTATCATGGATAAACAAATAAAAAGAAAAGCACTCATCCTCTTGGCGATCGGCCTATTGATCATCGCAGCTTCGCAAGTCGTATCTCATTACATCGTACTTCCCGATTTCGCCAATGGCGTCTTGATAGGAACGGGCGTTGGCTTGTTGCTGATCGCTTTGATCTTTGGAAGTTTCAGAATGGCGAAATAGTGAATCCGCTCCGTATAGAGGCAGGCGCATCGCACACATTGAGAGACACAGATCTTAGTGGCTCCGGATTCTTATAGAAGAATGTTCTTCAAGAGGATTCGGGATGCGAACGTCAAACCCTCCGAGCTCATATTTTTGATTTCGCCCGGCAGGCTATCCCTTCGTTGAAGCAGATGCCGCCGAGATCAATCCAAGCTGGATTTGCTCAAAGAAATCTCCTGCGTATCGGGAGATTTTAGGTCTTGTTCAATATTGAAAGGGATACCGAGTTTTTTGCTTGCCCAACCCTCGCTGGTGTACATCAAGAAAGTAGAATCATCAGTGCGAACGACATCAAGCAATTGTGCAAAAGCTGCCACTCTGGGCGAATCCATCAAAAGTGCTACACGGCCTGTAGTTGTCAGCTCCTTGTTATCGGCTAAAGCTTTAGCAATTTGCTTTGTTTCTTTTACTTCCATTAACAGGGTTACACCCCTCAGGTCAACCAAAATGTCTAGGGCAGGATGGTAATCAGGGTCTTGCCATATCTTCTCTGCCCCGTTCATCCACAATGAGAAGGTGAATTCTCCCGTAAATTGTTGAATCATGAGGTTTCTCTCCTTTATAATCACATACCGCATTTCCATGGCTTGTTTTAAAACGGGCGCAAAGCTAATGGAATTTGGTAGGCGTGCATAACAACCCCGTGGCTTTTAACATAACTTGTTAATTTCCCTCTCTATGCCGGGTATGCCCCCTGTACATGAGTCACATCATTGTTAGGAGGGTATAGTCTCAATATAGTTGAGAGATAATAAGGTCACCCGCTCTTATTTCAGATGGAAGATGGAGTGCCCTTCATCATGGCACGGCCTTCTGTTCCACCGCGTACGTTTTGCGCAAGCATACCTTCTTAAAGCAGCAGAATCCCTATTTTGTGGGGAGTATAAAAACTGATCAAAATAGATTTATGGCTAAGTATTGTCTGTGGTCATGTGCAGGTATGTACCTTTATTTGAAATAAGCATAGATTTTGAAATCAAAAAACAAAAAGTATTTGGGCTTGGCAATGGCACTTGGCGTGGCCATTGGTGGTATTGTTTCGTTTGTTACAGAAGGTGGTGCCTGGATTGCGATAGGCCTGGCATTGGGAGCAGTTATAGGTGCTCGGATGGATGCCCGTGAACGAACCGGTGAGAACAACCCAAGCAATTGAAAACCCTCTCCGATAGGCTTTTCTCCGGAAAGAAGTCTCAACCAAAAAACCAAAATCCATGAAGCTCAAAGCAAGTGCTTCCATTCAAATTCAAAAGCCCGTAGAAGAAGTCTACGAAGGGATCGTAAACCCCGACGCGATGACGAAGTATTTTATTTCGGAGAGCAACGGCCGACTTGACTCGGGAGAGGACTTGCTGTGGAAGTTTCCCGAATTTCCCGACAGGTATCCCATCACAAGTACCAAGGTTGAAGCCAATCGCACGGTCTCCTTCGTTTGGGACCCTGAAACCGTGGTCACCATTGCGCTGGAAGCTCTGCCCGGCAGGAGCACCGTGGTGCGCGTAAAGGAAAGCGGCAAGGAACTGAATGAGGCAAACCTCAAGTGGGTGATTGAAAACTCGGGCGGATGGTCCAACTTTCTGGCCTGTCTGAAAGCCTATTTGGAGTATGGCATCCAATTGCGAAAAGGGGCGTATGATTTTATGTGCGTGAAATAAGTGAGCTCGCTTCCACTTTAACGTCGCCCGTATTCACTTATGCCAAATAAGTGTATATTGAAGGAGTATAAAGCACTAGATCTCACTCTCAAATATCTTCGCCATGACGGAAACATTGGACAACAAAGAGCAGACGAACACGGCCCGAAGCAATCAATCGCTGGAGGTAAGGGATAAGCTATACTTCGGCATGGTTTGGTGGGGCGTGCAATCCTGGTCCCTTGTAAACGGCTTTAAAGCCGACGGCTTCAGTCGGAAATACAAAGAAGCAAGAAAAGCCATGCGTACGGGAATGACTATATACGCGATTGGTGCGGTGGTGTTTATTTTGGTGCTCCTGCAGCAGGGGTAGGAGGTATCCCATTTGTGCACTAAAGCTGCTCCTTAAGTTTTTTGAAAACCATTTTACCTATGTCGTTTGAGTAAATTCGAAAGAGGATGAAAGTCTCGGATAAATCGGTGCGAGTTATAAATGTGGTATTAATCTTCTGCATTCTGTTTATAACGGCCGGGCGCATTTTGGAGGCAAAGGATATAAGCCTGTTGCTGTATCAGGTTTTTCATGAAATGCTGTACATTCCCATCGTCTTTATACTCCCTTTTTTCTGTTTACTCCTCTTTATAGCATTGCTCTTTAAGCGCCCAAAGTCGCGCCCTGTCTATCTCTGTTTGGTGCTGAGTTTTGCCATTTGTGCGCTGTTCGCCCTCAAATTGTATTACTTGGTTTACGAAGAGGCATTGCTCTTTTAGTTAGGTGATAGAGTTGCCAAAGGATTGATCGCAGAGCTTTCTTTTATAATCCCAACCTTTATTACCTTGCGCATGCTCAAAAGCAATACATCTTATGAAAAGAATTCTCCTCGGGCTATTGGCCCTTACGCTCACCTTTGCCGCAAAGGCACAAGAAGATGAAAAACCAACCGGCCCTTGGGATGCCAAAAACTTTGAAGGACTGAAGATGCGCAGTGTCGGTCCCGCCTTTATGTCGGGTCGAATAGCCGATATTGCTATTCATCCACAAGACGAAAGCACGTGGTATGTGGCCGTAGGTTCAGGTGGCGTTTGGAAAACCGAGAATGCGGGGATCACCTTTACACCCATCTTTGATGGAGAGGCAGTTTACTCTACTGGTTGCATCACTATCGATCCCAATAATCCGTCTACCCTATGGCTCGGTACGGGCGAGAATGTAGGTGGCCGTCACGTCAGTTACGGCGACGGAATCTACCGCAGTACCGATGGTGGAAAGAAGTGGAAGAATATGGGACTGCCGGATTCTGAGCACATTTCCAAAATAATTGTTCACCCGAGCAATAGCGATGTGGTGATGGTAGCCGTGCAAGGCCCGCTATGGAGTAGCGGCGGCGAGCGCGGTTTTTATAAAACTACCGATGGCGGCGAGTCTTGGACGCGCACTCTCGGAAATGGCGAGTGGACAGGCGTAACCGATATTGCTGTAGATCCGCGAAACCCTCAAGTGGTGTATGCCGCCACATGGGACAGGCACCGCACCATAGCTGCTTATTTGGGCGGTGGACCAGGCACCGGTCTGCACCGCAGTACTGACGGCGGCGATACGTGGGAAGAGCTGAAAGGCGGATTGCCCGAAGGCAATATGGGAAAGATCGGCTTGGCCATCTCTCCGCAAAATCCGGATGTGCTTTATGCTGCCATCGAGCTTAATCAGCGTGAAGGGGCCGTGTACAAATCAACCGATAGAGGTAGCACTTGGACCAAACAAAGCGATACGGTATCGGGAGCTACGGGGCCGCATTATTACCAAGAGCTCTATGCGAGTCCGCACAAGGAAGACCGCATCTACTTGATGGATGTTCGAGTGCAAATTTCAGAAGATGGCGGGAAGACCTTTCGGCGAATGAATGAAAAAAACAAGCACTCCGATAATCACGCAATGGCTTTTAAGATGAGCGATCCCGACTACTTGCTCTTTGGAACCGACGGTGGGCTTTACGAATCGTTTGACTTGGGCGAAAACTGGCGCTTCTTCTCCAATCTGCCTCTCACGCAGTTTTACAAATTGGCGGTAGACGATGCAGAGCCGTTTTACAATATTTACGGAGGTACGCAAGACAACAATACCCAAGGAGGCCCTTCGCGCACAGACGATTACCAAGGCATTCAAAACAGCGATTGGAAAGTGGTGCTCTTCGGCGATGGACACCAGCCTGCCACAGAGCCGGGCAATCCCGATGTCGTTTATGCGCAATGGCAGCAAGGAAATCTGGCCCGAGTTGATATGACTACGGGAGAAATAGTGGGCATTCAGCCCCGAGCGGGCGAAGGAGAGCCACATGAGCGCTTCAACTGGGACTCACCCATTCTGGTTAGTTCGCACAAGCCCACGCGCATCTACCATGGCTCATACCGGCTATGGAAGTCCGATGACCGCGGCGACAATTGGACCGCCATCAGCGGCGATCTAACCCGAGATCAAAATCGACTAGAACTTGAGATTATGGGCCGCAAGCAGAGTTACGACAATGCATGGGACCTCTATGCCATGTCGACTTTCAACACCATCACTTCGATAGCTGAGTCGCCACATGACGAGAATGTGATCTACATCGGCACGGATGATGGCCTGATGCACCGTACCGACGATATGGGCGCCAATTGGACCAAAATGGAAGTGAGCAGCATAGCAGATGTGCCCGCAACGGCTTACGTCAACGATATTAAGGTAGATCTCCATGACCCCAATACGGTATATGTAGCGCTCGATAACCACAAACATGGAGACTTGAAGCCCTACCTTTTCAAAAGTACCAATAAGGGTAAGTCGTGGACGAGCCTTACCGCCGATCTTCCTGAGAAGACGACGGTTTGGAGAATCGTACAAGACCACGAGCAGGAGAATTTGCTCTTTATCGCCACAGAGTTTGGCATCTACTTTTCAGTAAATGGCGGTGCTAAATGGACCATGATCAAAGGTGGAGTGCCCACCATCTCCTTTCGGGATATCACGATACAGCGACGCGAGAACGATCTCGTAGCTGCCAGTTTTGGTCGTAGCTTTTACGTCTTTGATGATATGAGCGTTTTCCGCGAACTCACCGAAGAAGGGATGAAAGAAGAAGCGCAGCTATTTCCCACCCGCAAAGCTTGGTGGTACATCCCGCGTCCCGATCTTGAATTTGAAAAAGGAAGGGGCTCACAAGGAGCTTCGCACTATATCGCTGACAATCCGCCCTTCGGAGCGGTATTCACTTACCACCTCGCCGAAGGCTATAAAACAGCCAAAGCCGAGCGAATGGAGGCGGAGAAAGAATTGGACAAAGAAGGGGAGGACATCCCATTTCCGGGATACGATCAGCTGGATGCTGAAACCAATGAGATGCCTGTGAGAATTTGGCTCGAAGTAGCCGATGCTCAAGGAAATCTCGTTCGCAGAGTCAATGCTCCCACTGAAAAAGGATTTCACCGAGTAGCCTGGGACTTGAGGCTTCCACCAAGTCAGGTGGTTTCGAAGGGCCAAGAAAAGATCGGCGACGATTCGGGATTCATGGCAATGCCCGGCACCTACCAAGTGCGAATTGTGAAGGAGACAGCAGAAGGCCTTATCGCTTTGACCGAATACCGCAGCTTTGAGGTAGTTCCTCTCCACAAGCAGGGCACATTGAAGAATCCTTTGGCGGATCAAATGGATGAGTTCTGGCGCGAATTCGAGAAAATCGGCACGAGCAATTCCGTAATGAACAAGCGCAAGAATACCTTGGGAGAGCAAATCAAAGCGATGGGAGTGGCCCTGGCATACGTGCGTAAAGGCAATGAGGACTTAATGGCTGAATACCGAAGCCTCCGTGACGATTTCTACGCTTTCAAAAACCGAGTTGATGGCAGCCCGTCGATCAATAAGATAGGAGAGAAGGCACCCCCGACTGTGAACGAACGGATGTGGGAGATTTACATAGCTGTAGGCTATTCTACTTATGGACCTACCGGAGCTGCAGAGCAAACCATGTCTATCTTGAAAAAAGAGATGGCGGAGCTCATGCCACAACTTGAAGACCTTGAGGCCAAAGCCGCAGCCATGAACTATAAGCTGGTAGCAGCGGGAGGACCTCCCGTGGAAGGATTTTAAGTAGAGATAACAAAATCTGAAATTACAAGACAAAAAAAGAGGCTCAATTAAGAGCCTCTTTTCACCATCAACTCGAATCCAAACGGATTCTTCAAAGCACTTCAACCTAACAAATTGAATGAGTGTGCTTAGCTTATTCAGCCATTGCTATGGCAATCTTGTTTTTTAATACTCTCGATACACCTGACTTATTGAAGTATTGGTCGAGCGTGTAGGTGTACTCCTTACAACGATTTTCTGTCAAACACTTTCTCTCAATCACTTGTGAGCCATCTTCGCTTAGGTAAAGTTCTACAATGCTCTTGGGGTTATTAATGGTATCAACTAATTTCATATATCTTTAAATTTTGGCTTACTAAAATAGATGAGGATATTTCTAGGAGCCACCTTTTAAAGAGAATTGCATTTATAATTGAAAGAATTGTAGATTTGGAATTCAAATTATGTAAATGTGCTAGAATATGCCTAAAAAGATTGACCATATAGATTCCGAGATCATTCTCAAACTAATTGACAATGCGCGAAAACCTTTTACCGAGATAGCGAAGGAGCTTATCGTATCTACGGGTACCGTGCATCAACGGGTTAAGAAGTTGGAAAACAAGGGGATTATCAACGGCTATTCCATTTCGATCAATTACCACAAATTCGGGTATACTCTTACCGTTTATGCGGGCATCTTCGTATCGACAGGCTATAGTGCCATGCAGATCATCGACGAGTTGAATGCTATTCCTGAAGTAACCGTAGCGGATTTAGCCGCTGGAACGTACAGCATCTTTTGCAAATTGAGGTGCAAGGATACCCTTCACGCGAAGGAAGTCCTATTCAGAATGCAGGATATAGAAGGGGTGAAGGGAACCGAAACCATGATCATGCTCGAAGAGCGCCTGAATGACAATAAGCGATTACTTCGTTCTATCATCGGCGATATGAAAGAAGAGATGCGATCTTAAGCTTCTCCGAGCTTTCCTTTGAGCTCTTCCACTCGATTGATCTCCGTTTGAAGATCTCTCATCAGCTTCGTTTCTTTTTCTCGAGTTTTGCGCTTGTGCTCATCAAACTCTCCTTGCAGCTGACTGAAGTCTTTCTTGGCTCCTTTAGTAGTCTTGTTTGCCGATGAGAATCGGAAATACAAAATCAACACAGCCAAAATCAGCACAAATATGATCACCCAACTAAAGGTAATGTACCCGCCTTTGGTCATATCTATTCCCAAGAAGCTCATGTGCTCTATTTGATAAGCTTGATTAGAAAGGCTGCTGTCTCTGTCGGCCAAGTTGGTCTCCAGTGTCGAAACAGTCTTTTTCAAGGAGCTTACTTCTTTATCTAGACCATTGATCTCAGCACTGTTTTCGTTCAGAGTATCCTCTACTGCCGACCAAAATCCGTCGAGCATCATCTTATCAACTACCTTATACTGCTGGTAGCTATTCGATTTCTTTTTAAGATCGATGAATTGATTTTCGAGCGTATTGGGCTTTTCAGATTCTTCATCTGCTTGAGCAAAGCCTGCAAAGGGAAGTGTAGCAAGTACTGCAATAAAAATTAACCGGCGATAAAGCATGTTTTGTTCTTTTATTCTGAGCGTAGTATAACGAGCAAAGGTAAACGACTTTTTGGCTCAAGCTGCGCTTTTACCTTGTTGATTTGTTCACAATACGAAGTAAGGACTATCAAGTTGTCAATTCAATGATTTTCTTCAATTATCGAAGTCATATAGAAATTGCTGATGCTACATAGATGAGGCTTTAGTCAATTATATATGTAGGTACATTAAATTTGTACTCACATTCGATTCCACATAATTAACCTAGAAGATAAGATCATGAAAACAGTTATTCACAAAGCCAACACCAGAGGACATGCCGACCATGGTTGGCTCAATACACATCATAGTTTCAGTTTTGCCAGCTACTTCGATCCCGAGCGTGTTCATTTCGGGATGCTAAGGGTACTGAATGATGATATCGTGACAGGAGGGAAAGGCTTTGGCACACATCCTCATGAAAATATGGAGATCATCAGTATTCCGCTAGAGGGAGATTTGGAGCACAAGGATAGCATGGGCACCAGCGGAGTCATCCGTAAAAATGATGTTCAGCTGATGTCAGCCGGAACGGGTGTTTTTCACAGCGAGTACAACAAGAACGCCGACGAACCGGTTAACTTCTTACAACTTTGGATTTTTCCTAAGTACAAGGACATCGCGCCGCGGTACGATCAAAAATCTTTTGTTCCGAGTGAGAGGAAGAATCAATTTCAAGAAATCGTTTCTCCCTTGGAATCATCTGGAACAGGAGTTAAGATCAACCAGAATGCCTACTTGCACATGGCTGATTTGACTGAAGGAACAGACCTGACTTACCAAGTGAAAGGTGAAGGAAACGGAGTCTATGTATTTGTATTGAAGGGGGACGTTACCATAGCAGGTGAACCACTTCAAAAACGCGATGGAATGGGCATTTCTGATATTGGCAGCTTTACGCTTGAAGCCAATACAAATGCAGAGTTACTACTAATCGAAGTACCAATGAACTAGGAAATCATGGAATTAAAAAAGATCACTCAAACACTACCGGCTTTTGAATTGGATATGGGCGGAATGCCGGTCTTTCAGCCCTTTCCCACAAATCGATTGGAGCAAATCGATCCGTTTTTACTTTTTCACCATAGTCATATTAAAGTGGAAGAAGGAGTAAACCCGCTTCATGCAGGGGTAGGGCCTCACCCTCACCGTGGATTCATGCCTGTGACCTACGTTATCGAGGGTGAACTTCATCACAGAGATTCATTCGGAAACTCTTCAGTAGTTAGGCCGGGCGGCGCTCAATGGTTGAGTGCCGGAAGAGGAATCGTTCACAGCGAGCGACCTTCGGCTGCGCTTGCAGCGACAGGAGGCACGGCAGAAGTGATCCAGCTTTGGATCAATTTGCCAAAAGCTAATAAAATGGAAACGCCCAGCTATTTGGGTATCCAACCCGAGGAAATGACATCTGTGCCCATCTCGGATGGTATGACCTTGGATGTGATATCGGGAGAGTATGATGGAAACAAGGGTAAAGCCAAATCCCCTTTTTCCGTTTTTCTGGCAGCTCTTAAATCCGAAGGAAAACAGAACGGAAAGCTGACCCTTCCCGAAGGAATGGACGGTGGTTTCTATGTGATAAGAGGCAAAGGAACGGTGAAAGGTCATGGCTTAATTGAAGAGAAAAGCTTTTACCGAACGAGCAAGGAAGGCGATGGATTGGAATTCGAATTGGAAGCAGGATCTTTAATTCTGATTCTTTTGGGACAACCGCTAAACGAGCCTTTGGCGACTTACGGCCCCTTTGTAATGAACACTCAAACAGAAATAATGGAGTCTATCCGAGACTACAACCAAGGTAGAATGGGGATTTTAATAGAAGAATAATATGGAAACGACAGTAGAAAGATTGACAGGAGAAGAATTGATTTCAGCCTTGAATTGGCGATATGCGACCAAGAAGTTTGACCCTGAGAGAAACCTCGATGATCAGCAGGTAGATGTACTTCTTGAATCGCTTCGGCTCAGTGCCTCTAGTATGGGCCTACAGCCATATGAGTTTATCCACGTGAAAAATCCGGAGATACGAGAACAATTGAAAGAACATTCACACGGTCAAACTCAAATTACGGATGCGTCTGAACTGATTGTATTTGCTGCAAAAACAAAAATAGGTGAGGAACATATTGAAGACTATGCCCGATTGGAAGGCGAACTCAGAGATCGATCAGAAGATCAGATTCAACGAAAAATTGCCGGAACGCTGGACTATGTAAACCGCATGGATAAAGAGCAGTTGTTCAATTGGAACAGCAGGCAAGTCTATATAGCTATGGGTACTTTACTAAGCGCCGCAGCCTTGATGGGAATTGACGCCTGCCCGATGGAAGGCATCAAAGGTGAGGACTACGATAGGATTCTTCAATTAGAAGCGCTAAATTTACGAAGCCTTGCGGTGGTGACATTGGGTTACAGAAGCAGTGATGATTCGTATGCATCTCAACCAAAATTTCGTTTTCCGCGAGGTCGAATCATTAAGACCATTTGAGAACATGTCTGAAACTGAATACGAGTTTGAACACGACAAAGAGCGTCAAACCTTTGGCGTCAAAGTAAAAAGAGATTGGGTAGAGTTGGAGTATCGTGCCAATCGTGAAGGGAAGTTTTTCATTACAAATCTGGAAGGTCCTCCTGAATTATTGGAGAATGGTCTGGGAGACAAAATGCTAGAGCATGCCTTGAACTACATAAAGGAAAACGACTACCGTCTCATCCCATCTTGCAAGGCTATCAAGGACTACCTGAAAAGGTATCCTGAATATAAGGAATTGGTAGCAACGGGAATCCGATTGGGTTAAATTACTTTCCGATATGATGAAGAAAGAATACCAAAACAGTGGCACCACTGTAGTGTGGAAACCCGAGCTTTGCTATCACTCTAAAAACTGTGTGAAAAACCTCCCTAAAGTTTTTGACCCAAATCGCAAACCATGGATTGAAGCGGCAAACGCTACTGAACGGGAACTTAGAGATACCATTGACAAATGCCCTTCGGGAGCTTTGTCATATAGGGTTAAAGGTGAAGAACAAAAATCAGATAATATGGCGACAATAGAACCACTTAAAAACGGCCCCGTTTTGGTTAAAGGCAAGCTAAGCTTGAAATCAGTTGATGGCGAGGAAGTGTTGGAGCAAGAAGTTATAGCCTTGTGCCGATGCGGTGCTTCCGGTAAAAAACCTTATTGTGACGGTAGTCATTCCAAAGTTAATTTCGAAGCTGAATAGAGAAACAATATTGACAGTAATGCGTTATTATGTCAGCTGAAAGGAATACAGTTTAAACCAATGTTTGTGGGTGGCCCCACGCCGAAAATCTTTGGCAGGGCCTGTTGGATCATGGTTGATTAGGTTTTGGTTTAAGTTCCTTCCGGTTTCACCGGAATATACAGGTCCTGATAAAAAAAGGGAGTCTCATATGAGGCTCCCTTTTCTTTTGTTCAAATTTGATTTAGCTATTCATCATCATCTTCTGTCGCTTCAATTTGGAGATCCAAAATTTTCTCCATTACCTCAAGACTCTCTTTATCGATTTTTGAGTCTGTCTTGGCTTGCTTTTTCATAAAGCGGAACATGGCATTTTTCTTTATTTCGTAAGCAATGTATACCGTGTACTGTTCACCGTTGTAATATTTCTCCTCACCAATTTTTCTCAAGTCAGCCAGTCCTGTGTTCATCACCTGTCTGGTTAGGCTTTGAAATTTGTCGGCTACGTCTGCACCCACGGCATTATCCGTTTGACCCAAATATTGGTCTGTTACGTTTCGCATATTCGTGCTTACCTGACCCGCCAGTTGATTCTTGGCTTCGATGTCTGCTTTACCGCGAGCGATGTTGTCTTTTATGCTCGATCCTTTTCCCGTAGCTCGAAAATAACGGTTATTCGACTCGTATTTGGATCCTGTAAAGGGCTCTTTTACTTTTTCACCCATGGGTGATTGACTTCCGCATGCAACAAGAATTGCAGCGGCAAATAGAGATATGGCAATTCGAAATTTCATAATTTCTAAGTTTTAAGCTTTAGGAGTAAAATTCATGCCAAAATAGCGTAAATTAGATTTCGAAGGATTAAGAAGAATGACACAGACGAAAAACACGGATTTGAATTGGGGCTTGGCTCTAAGTGGTGGCGGGGCTCGAGGGCTTGCTCAAGTTGGTGTTCTCCAGGCTATTGATGAGTGCGGTTTGAAGCCGTCTTGTATCAGCGGCGCCAGTATCGGAGCTGTGGTTGGTTCCCTTTATGCAGCAGGCATGAAGCCAATGGCTATGCTCGATCTCCTTTCGGGAAAAGGCTTTTTGAATTTGTTTCGGCTCAAGCCCAGTTTATCGGGGCTTTTGGGTATGAAATATTTGGAAGAGGTGTTGGATAAAAATCTTCCTGCTACTTTCGAAGAACTCTCAATTCCACTTCACGTCTTTGCTACAAATTTGGCTAAAGGCGATTGTATCGATTTTCACAAAGGTGAATTGAGAAAACCAATCTTGGCATCTGCGAGTATCCCTATTCTATTTGAACCGATTGAAATCAAAGGTGAGAAATATGTAGATGGCGGAGTGTTGAACAATTTACCCTCAGGTGCATGTGTCTCTACTTGTTCTTACGTTTTAGGAGTTGAGGTGAACAAAGGAAAATTCACCCAAAACCTGAAAACAATGAAAAATGTCGCCCTTGAGGTATTCCATTTGGTTGTAAACCGCAGCAGTGAGGAGGGAATGAAAATGTGTGATCACGTGTTAAGACCTGAAATGGAAGCATCATTTGATCTTCTTGACTTTTCCAAAGCTAAAAGCCTGTTTGACTTAGGATACAAAGAGGGAATGGTTTGGGCGGAAAAGTTTAAAGCCGATCATATTGATCAAGCAGTTGAAAATGTAATTATTAAATAATGAAAAGGATTCTTATAGCCGTTGATAATGAAAACGGTACTGATGAAATGCTGGACTACGCAGGAAAGATGGCATCGCTCTATGATGCAACTCTTTACATATTGCACATCGCACGACCCGAACCTGAATTCGTAGGTTATGACGTGGGCCCCGAGTATATTCGGCTTGATGCAGCCCGCGAATACAGGGATGAACATCGGTGGGTACAGGAATTAGCAAAGCGTTTGGATTCTCAGAATATTGATGCCAGAGCATTATTGATACAGGGTTATGTGGCTGATGAGATCTTGAAACAAGCTGATGACATCGAAGCAGATTTGGTGATTTGCGGGTCGCACAAAAACGGATTTTTCTACAACCTGTTTCTAGAAAACATTGCGGTAGAGCTCAGTAAAAAATCCAAGAGGCCGCTGCTCGTTTATCCAATGCCTGATTAGGAGTAAGCCGTTTAGGCTTTTTGCATTTTGTCCGATGAAATATTGAGGAACAACCCGGTAGCCACTACAATAGAAAAGGCACCCAGCACATACCAGAGAAAAGTATATCCGGAGTACTTGATTAGAAAAGTACCCACCGCAGGAGCTGCGATAAAAGCTATACTGTAACCAACGGAGTACATCCCCAGATACCGACCACGAGACTTCTCATTTGCCCTTTGTACGGTATAGGTAGTCATAAAAGGCATGGCGAGTATTTCAGAGATGCTCAATAGAATCATTGATAAAACAAGAATGACCATGCCTTCAGCTACATTGAGCATGATGAGTCCTAAGCCGGCAAACACAGCGCCCAAACTTACCACCCGCTTTATGGAAATCTTGTTTCCAAGTTTTGCGACCAAAGGCATTTCAATGGCAAACACTATAAATCCATTCAGCGCCAGGAGCCAGCCAATCTGGTTTTCCGGCAAGAAGTAAATTTCTCGATAATAAAGCGGGAGACTGATAAACAGCTGGAAAAACACGGTGCCATACCCTGCTACCAATAAGATGAAAGCCATAAACGAAAGATCCTTCCATGGAGGAAGTGGTTTCGCTTTTGGTTCAATCAATTCCGTTTGTTTTTCCTCTTTATTCTTCGGGAGATTTAAAAAATAGAGAGCAAATAAAATTCCAGCTCCTATGCAAGAAAATCCGTCTACATAGAAGAGTAGGTCGTAATTTTTTGCTGCTAAAAAGCCTCCGATGGCTGGTCCGATCGTGAACCCAAGGTTGGTTGCCATCCTATTCAGCGAGTAAGCTCTGGTAAGATTTTCCTTTTTGGCGTACTGAGCTACGGCTGTAGAATTGGCCGGGCGCAGTGAGTCTGTAACTACAGTGGTCAGAAAAAATCCAATTGCCAAGCCTTCAAAGCTTTCGATATTTCGTAGAATCAAAAAGCAAACTCCGCCGCCAATCAAAGCTCCTGTTTGCACCGCAAAAGATCCTACTCGATCCGTAAGCCACCCGCCTAGAAAAGAACCAACAAGAGATCCGGCTCCGAATAGTGAGAGTATGATTCCTACCTCTTCTAATGTAAGTCCTCTCGCCTCACGCAAATAGATACTCAAAAAAGGCAGAACCATGGTCCCCGTTCTATTTATCAGAATGACGAGCGCCAAAAGCCAAGCAGGTTTGGATAAGCCGCTATATGATTTCGAATAGAGTTTTAAAATGCGCACCTTTAAGAGTCAACTTGAGCCAAAGGTAGATTCATTTCAGTCACGGTGTTAAAAGTGATTTTATTATCATCTTTGAACCAAAGTAATCTGATTTTGAAAGTAGCTTTCCAATCGGTTTGTCTGATCGTTCTTTTTCTTGTACCCACATTCGGCTTTTCCCAAAGTGTCGAAGTAGGAAACGTTGGCAATACAGAAACTTTAGATTACGATACGACTTATATCCAAACCTTTCCTGGGTTTATAACAGGTAGGTTTTACCTGTCCCAAAAATTCACCAATCTGGAGTTTTTCGATGACATTCAAAACAGAAATATTTACTACGAACCCAATACGACCCTAAACCTGGGTATCGGTGTAACTGTAAAGGGGTTTACCCTGAATTTGGCATATGGGTTTGATTTTCTAAACCCCGATGTGGGACGAGGTAAAACGAAGTACTTGGATTTGCAATCGTATACCTATACCCGGCATTCGGTAATAGATTTTTATGGACAATTTTATAATGGGCTTTACATGGATAATACATCGGATATTATCCCTGAATGGGAAGATCCGTTTTATGTTCGATCCGATATGCGGCTCAGGCTCTTTGGCCTTTCCTATCTGCACCTTTTCAATGGTGAAAAGTTCTCATATGCTGCACCTTTTGTTCACAACGAGGTACAGAAAAAGAGTGCTGGCTCGTTCCTGCTTGGGGGTGAAGTGGCATTGGTGTATGCAGATGGAGATAGTAGCTTGATTTCTTCGCTGGTCAACGAAGATCTTTTTGTTCCCTTGAAGGGAATTAGAGAAATAGCTTTTTTCGATATCGGTCCCAAAGGGGGATACTCTCACACATTCGTTTTCATAAAACATATGTTCCTGACGCTTTCACTCAACTTTCGACTGGGAATAGGGCCAACTCGATACACATACGATGACGGAACGGAAGAATCGGAGTGGCTGGTAAACCCTTCTGCAGATTTTCGCTTCGGTTTCGGATACAATTCCCCTGAATGGTATCTTGGACTAACTGCCGTTTCTTCTACCTTTCAAAATGCCGTGAATGAAGCAGAGAATGGGATGGTTTTCGGCGTGGGTAATGTACGTCTAAACTATGTCAAACGATTTCTGATGGGACCCAAAGTAAAACGTGTGGTAGACAAGCTCCCGCTCTGACAAGTCATTCTTTTCCTAGCTAACTGATTTTCAGAATTTGACATCTATCATTTTAAAAAAGACAGCATAAGCTGTGTGTTTTTGCAATTTCCTTTTTGACAGCATGTTCGAGCTGACAACTTCTACGCTGCACTCTTCATCACAAGAGGATTCTACTAAGATTATGGGAATTGAAAGCCGCGCTACTTCGGCTAATTGAGCCAATTCAATTTTATAAACTGAAAAGCCATTTTCGTTGTGAATGGGGTCAGAGCTGAACGAAATGGCGTCTGTGTTTTTCAATGCTTCAACTGCTACGATGTGCAGTCGGCCCTCTTCAGGAATGGCGAAGCGATGGACAAAGCAAGAATCACTTTTGTAAATATCTTGTCCGATCCAGCCCGTGGGTAGCTTTACATTTTTCCAGGGTTGCGCTGGTTCTTCTAGGCTAACTGTTACCCCTTGCAGTGTGAGGTAGAGTATGGGGTTGCAATGCCGATGAAGCGCTGTAGTGTCTCCATTGGAAGCACGAACATTGAGCACCCTTAATTGATCATTTTCAAAAATGGATTGATGAAATTCTTCTTTATGAACTAAAGGGTATTTATCAGATTGAGAGAAGGCATTATTGCTTGAAAATGTGATAACAAGAAAAAAAATAAACGGCATTCTAGTATTTTCCGGCATGGTTCTTACATTTAGGGACACCAAAATTTAAAATAACATGAAAATTAAGCTAATCCTAACTGCCTTTGCATTTGCCATCGCATCTTTTTCTTTTGCCCAAACAGATAAAGCTGTTTCTATGGAGGATAAAGTGAAGCAACAGGCTACTGAACTTACAGAACAAATGACAACGTACCTCGACTTGAATGAATCTCAAGCTCAAAGAATGTTGGGAATGAATATGTCCATGTTTAAGAGCAAAGCGGCGATGGAAAGTATGGACCTTTCTGATGCTGAAAAGGCTGAAAAGATCAAGGCGTACGAAGAGCGAAATAACGAGACTGTGAAACAAGTTCTGACTGAAGAGCAATATGAAAAGTTTAAAGCAAAGTACACCCAGACCAAAATGAATAAGGCTGAAAAGTCTAAAAAGTAAAAGACTCAATGTTGAAAGGGTGCGCGAGCACCCTTTTTTAGTTTATACCCATGAGAAAATATATTGTCATTATTCTATCACTTGTTCTGGTCTCTTGCTCTACAGTTCAGAAAGCATCTGACGGGTCTTCTCTTTTGTCCGATTTGATAGGCAATGAATGGATATTAAAGAGCCTAAACGGTGAAGATGTAAATGAAGCCGACTTTATGAAAGGGCTTCCTACTCTTACCTTTAAAGAGGATGGCGCAATGCAGGGATCAACAGGCTGCAATTCCTTTTCAGGCAAGTTTTCTTTAGGAGAAGTTATGAAACTCGATCCTGGAGCTATGACCAAAATGCATTGTCCGGGTTCGGGAGAAACTGATTTTATAAATGCTTTAACAAGCGCTACTTCCATAGATGTAGTAAAGAATGACCTCGTTTTGAAAAAAGCATCCGATGAACTTCTTCGTTTCACTACTGCCAAAGAATAGATTATGAGTGATATTGAAATTGCCAATTCATTTCAGCCCAAGCTGATTGAAGAAATAGCTGAGAAAATAGGAATCGCGAGGGAAAACCTAGAACATTACGGTAAGTACAAGGCGAAAATTCCCGCTCATTTGGGTGGAAATCCCAATGGAAAACTGATCTTGGTTACGGCTATGACACCTACACCTGCAGGAGAAGGGAAAACAACTGTTTCTATTGGCCTGGCTGATGCCATGAACCACATTGGTGCCCAAACTACCTTGGCACTCCGCGAGCCTTCTTTGGGCCCCGTCTTTGGAATCAAAGGTGGCGCTACCGGAGGAGGTTATAGTCAGGTGATACCTATGGAGGAGATCAACCTTCATTTCAATGGAGATTTTTCTGCAGTGGAAAAAGCCAACAACTTATTGGCCGCACTTATTGACAATAATCTTCAGAGCAAAAACCGAAATCTTGATCTCGATCCGCGCACCATTCGCTGGAAAAGGGTCATGGATATGAATGACCGAAGCCTCCGAGACATTGTTATCGGTTTGGGTGGAAAGACAATGGGAGTGCCGCGAGAAGCAGGCTTCGACATTACTGCGGCTTCTGAGATTATGGCCATTCTTTGTTTGGCAGAAAATCTGGAGGATCTCAAGAATCGATTTGCCAGAATACTGGTGGGACTAAATCGAAAGGGAGAACCCGTCTACGCTCGTGATTTAAACGCCCAAGGAGCGATGGCCACCTTGTTGAAAGAGGCCATCAACCCCAATTTAGTGCAAACACTCGAAGGAACTCCTGCTTTGATCCATGGCGGACCGTTTGCAAACATTGCCCAAGGAACGAACACACTGATTGCTACAAAAATGGCGATGACACTTAGCGATTTCACGGTCACTGAAGCTGGTTTCGGTTCTGATTTGGGAGCTGAGAAATTCTTGGACATCAAGTGCCGGTCGGGAAATATTAGTCCATCTGCGATCGTGATGGTAGCCACCATTCGCGCGCTCAAGTACCATGGTGGTGTAGAACTCGCCGACTTACAGAAACCTGACGTTGATGCTGTAAAGCGGGGAATACCCAACCTCGAAAGACATTTGGAAAACGGAAAAGTCTACGGAGTTCCAACTATTGTGGCAGTCAATCGATTTACTTCCGACTCAGATGATGAGGTACAAGCCGTTATCGATCATTGTAAGGCACAGGGTATTGAAGCCTATTCAGCTGATTATTGGAAAGACGGAGGCAAAGGTGGAACAGAATTGGCAGAAGCCGTTGTCAATCAAGTCAATGACTTTTCGGGTTCATTTACCCCTGTGTACAATCTTGATCAATCAGTAGAAGAAAAGGTGAATGCCGTCGCAAAGAAAATCTACGGTGCGGGTCAAGTTGATTTTGCGGGTCCTGCAAAAGCCGATATGCGACTGATCGAAAGGCTGGGACTATCCAATTTACCCATCTGCATAGCCAAAACACAAAGCTCGCTTTCGGATGATCCCAAAAGAAGAGGCCGCCCGGAAGGTTTTGGAATTGAGGTGCGCGAAATTGAAATAGCAGCAGGAGCGGGATTCCTCATTCCAATTACAGGAAAGATGATGCGAATGCCCGGACTTCCTGAAACACCCGCTTCAGAAAATATAGACATTGATAAAGACGGTAAGATCTCCGGCCTTTTTTAGAAGTCGGTCTCGTTGATTTGATAAGACCAGAGTTTTTCGCCCGTGGCACTTTTGATTTCAATATTGACCACACGTGCTTTTCTTGCACCTGAGATGTTGATTAATCCGAAGTTGTGCTGATTAATCAATGATCCTTCAATACGATTATCGTTCTTTTCGTCGCCTGGGTTGTGCGTTCCCGATGTAAGCGGCGATACGGTAAGATCGTAAATCTTGATTCCGTCAATTTCCACTTCGCTCATTTCGGTGTGGTGTCGATCACCCGTAAGGAAAATGACTCCGGTGATTCCTTCTTGGGCTATGCGATTCAAAAGCATCGCTCGTTCCTCTTCATAGTTGGCGTAATTTTCATAAACCGCTGCGGTGCTCAATACTTGACTGCCGCACGCTACGAACTTGAAGGGAGCACGGCTGTATTTCAAGAGCTCAATCAACCAATCAATCTGCTCCTCGCCAAGCATCTGCTCTTCAATGGTCGCCATATTGTATTCAGAGCGGTGCCAGCGGTTGTCCAAAAAGAAGAAATGCGCGTCGCCGTATTCGATAGCTGAGGTAATGCCTCCAAGGTTGTTCACTCCATAATTGTTGTTTGCCCAGAAGAGCTTGAATGCATCCAGCGTTTCTTCCTTGTATGGGAAAGTGCGTGTGGCGTCATTTGGCCCGAAATCGTGGTCATCCCAGATAGCGTAGTGATTGGCTGCAGCCAAAAGGTTTTGCATCTCGGGCAATGATCGGGTGTGGGTGTACCTTCTCAAAATTCCCGTTCGCGAAAACCAATCGACTTCTCGCAAGTAGATGTTGTCACCAAGCCAAAGCATCATATCCGGATTTTCATCGGCTATGGTTTCAAAAATTCCATAGGTGCTTCCGTATGACTTTCCCGGTCTATCGTACTTTTCTTCATTGATATAAGCGCAACTTCCGATTGCAATCTTTAACTCAGGAGGGGCTGTTCTAAATTGCCATAGCGATTGAGTGCTAAAAGTCAGTTCGCGATCTGAGGTTTGATTTTCACCATTGGCATAAATGGAATAGCGGTAAGTAACTCCGGGTTCCAGACTATCGGCAATCAAGTGCACTACATTGGCATTTTCGGGTGCTGCTGCTTTTGCGAGCGAACGAAATTCGCGCTCTGGCAGTGTATCGGGCCAATAGACCAGCTCCACAATACAAGCTTCTTCCATCTGAACCCAAATCAAAGCTTCGCGCATTTCGGCATAGCCCTTCATTGGGCCTGACTTAAGTAGATCCTGAGCCGAAAGTAGGAGAGGAGCGAGCAAAAAGAAGATCGAGATGAGCCTTTTCATTGAGACAATTTTCTACAAAGAAAGGGTCAATTTTCAAATGAGAAGTCAAGGCGACGTTTTATTGCACGATGACTTTCTGATTTCGAGAAGATTTATCAGTATACAAGACGGTAAAGAGATAGGTACCTTTTGGCAAAGAAATTATATCGCCTGGTTTTGGTTTTTCGATGAGTCTTCCTTCCACGCTGTAAATAGCAATCAGATCAATCTTTTCATCAGAAGGCAAAGTGACTGCTCCATTTGATGGATTTGGGAAAATAAAGGGCTTTTCATTTTCCATTTGGGAATAGTCTGAAAGGGGGGAGCATTCCAGATTTGAAATCAATTCCCAAAGCTCTACGTCAAATGCAGACGCTGCGGCCTCCAACCCGAAGGCCGCATCTCCTTGTCTCGTAACTACTAGTCCTTGGGACGGCACCACATATATCTTTTGATCATTGGCTCCCAAGGCCATGTACATATCATCCGGACCACTTGGTATCATCGAACCTTCATATTGAACGGGGTCCAGCGGAAACATGTGATTTGATTGACCATTGAGCCACCACAGGTAGCCATAGGATTGATTCATCAGTTGAGAAGGCGTGGTAAGTGCTTGAATGTATTCAGGAGCGGTCAGAACGGCCGTGCCATCCCACTCAAAACCGTTCATCGCCAGCCAGCCAAACCTTGCCATATCTCGATGCTTGCTGAAATAGAGATTGTCGACCCAGAACCCTGTCATACCTGTTACTTCTTCCACAACCGAGTTGGTGTAATCGTTACGATCTATTCCCGTAGCGGCCTCAACTACCTCGATAAGCCGTCTGTAAACGGCATTGTGGTAATGCCACTCTGTTCCTACCTCTGCATCAGTACATTGATAGCATCCGGGTTCCGTACAGTCCCAGAGAAAAGGAGAATTGTTGAACGAAGAGCTCATGGTCAGTTGATGAAAGATGGTTCTTTCGTATTCATCGATGGAGTCACAACTCGTCCACCCTGTGCCGATGTATTGAGATACGGGATCATCTAAGCTCAGCAGTTCGTCTTCCAGTGCTTTTCCTGTAAGAGTGGCAGTGATTGTTTTTGCCGCTGATGCCCAGTACCAAAGGGTATTTTCGTCATGTCCGTTGAAATAGTTTTCTAAAACGATACGACCATCTTTCAGGATAATGAATGCCCTGCTGTTCTTTTCCTCCAAGTAATTGAACAACGTATCAATGTTCTCTTGGCACCAATTCAACTCGCTCGGCTCCATGGTTTCCCAATCATTTCCTTCTGCAGGTGGAAAGTAGGTTTGAGCGCTTGTTGTAACAAAGAGCAGTGAAGAGACAAAAAAGACAAAACACTTCATAGGGATTTGACGAGATTCAGAGTATAAGGTTTAAATTCTAAAAACCGCTTGACACGAAATTAAACCATTCCGCATTAATCCCTGACTCAATTTGGAGTGAGGCACTACTTTCGTAATAAATCTACACTATCATGAATCTGTCAAAGACCGCTAAAATCCTGATCGGGATATTCACTATTCTCCAGCTATTCGCTGCTCTTGGCTTTGTAGTATGGATCATTGCAGCTGTGCTTCCTGAAGCAATCGCCTTAAAAGATGACATGGGTCCTGAGTTTGCGCTGAGCTTGTTTGGAGGAATGCTCGCATGGATCATCTTCCTGAGTGTCTACACGGTAGGATTCATGATCTTTTATTTGATACACGCAGGTACCAACAAGGAAACCAGCACGGGTGTCAAGGTATTGTGGATTGTCTTGATACTTGTATTTCAAGTATTGGCCGAGGTGGTTTACTATTTTCTGGAAATTCTTCCTGAGAAATCGCTTACGGCTAAGCTCGAAAACTGATTTACGGTTCGTCGTAGTCCACGACCATCTTCGCAGAAGTAGGGTGTGATTGGCAAGTCAGGATATATCCGTCTTCCACTTCCTTATCCGTTAGAGCGTAATTTACATCCATCACGGCTGAGCCTTCCATGACCTTTGCACGGCAAGTGCAGCAAGAACCACCTGTACATGCGTAAGGCGCATCGAGACCTGCATCTAAAACCGCGTCCAATATATTGTCGCTAGCAGTGACCGTTATTTCCATCTCTTCACCGTCCAAAACAACGGTGACTTTTGATTCGGCTACGGGTGTATTCCCGCCCTCGTTATTGGAGATGCTTTCTGCCTCTTCCGTTTCAGCGGGAGGAGTGGTGAACAACTCAAAATGAATTTTTTCCTTGGCAATCCCTTTAGCAGTAAGCGTTTCATTGATGCTATTGATCATGTCAAAAGGCCCGCAAATGAAGTATTCGTCTGCTTTTTGAGTTGCTTCAAAACGTTCCATAAGTTCAGAACATTTATCTGCAGACATGCGTCCGCTAAAAAGAGGATCTTCCGTTTCTTCACGGCTCAATAGATGAGCCACTTTAAGTCTATCGGAGTATTTCGTCTCCAGCTCGTCGAGTTCTTCTTTGAATATAATATCCGCAGTGCTCTTGTTTCCATAAAACAAGCTGAAGCTGTTTTCGGCATTTACCGCTAAAGCAGTTTTAAGCAAAGATAGGATAGGAGTGATTCCGCTTCCTGCAGCGAACGCGACATAATGCTTCGGTGAAGATGCGGGCATCTCCGTGTAGAAGTTTCCCATCGGCTTCATTACTTCAAGTACTTGGCCTTTTTCAATTCCATTGTTGAGGTAGCTGCTCATGCGTCCGCCCTCCACTTCTTTCACGGCGATGCGGAGATCACTGTCGGAGATAGGGCTTGAACAAGCAGAATACGAACGTCTCAATTCCTCGCCATTAAAATCTCGGCGAAGTGTGATGTATTGACCTTGTTTGTATTGGAATTCGCTTTTGAGTTCTTCGGGGATTTCGAAAGCGATGGAAACGCAGTCTTTGGTCTCTCTGCGAACGTCTTTGATCTTTAAGCTATGAAATTTGGCCATTTTGGGCTTTGAAATTTGCGTGCAAAAATAGGATTCTCAGGCCTATCGGCCAAGTGTCTGTTTTAACGCCGATAAATAATGAATGTTTATGCCTCTTTTCAAAAAGTGCTGGTGAAAAACTAATACACTAAAAGATCGTTTAGCGCTTTTTCTACTTTTTGGGCATTTGGTATCATCGTTTCCTCTAAGGTTGAATTTAAAGGGATGGCAGGCAAATCTTCCGATCCGATCACTTTTATCGGCGCATCTAGTTTTTCAAAACAATTTTCTTGAATCGAACCGGCGATACCTTTAGCGAAGTTGCAGCCCAAAGGCTCTTCCGTTACGATCAAGCATTTTCCATGAAGACGAACTCGCTTGTAAACTAAGTCCTCATCCCAAGGAGATACCGACCTGAGGTCTACGATTTCTACCCTTCCGTCAAACTGCTTTGAAGCTGTTTTCGACCAGTAAACGCCCATTCCGTAGGTGATGACCACCAAACTTTCTCGGCTTTCCACTTTTGTGGTGGAGGCCTCTTGGGCAATTCTTCCTTTGCCAATAGGCACGACATAATCGCGGTCAGGAAGCTTTGATTTGGCTTCTTCCGTTCCTTTGATCTTACTCCAGTAGAGACCTTTGTGTTCCAGCATTACCACTGGATTAGGATCATAGAAGGCGGCCTTCATAAGTCCTTTCATGTCAGCACCGTTAGAAGGATAGACCACTTTGATCCCTCTGATATTGGTTAATACTGATTCTACTGAAGATGAGTGATAAGGGCCACCACTTCCATAAGCTCCAATGGGAACACGGATCACAGCCGATACTGGCCATTTACCGTTTGAGAGGTAATAACTTCGACTCAATTCGGTGAAAAGCTGATTGAGTCCAGGCCAGATGTAATCGGCAAACTGTACTTCCACAATTGGTTTTGCACCTGCAGCTGCCATACCCACTGTGCTCCCAACAATAAAAGCCTCCATAATCGGAGTATTGAAAACCCGATCATCTCCAAATTTCTGCGCGAGTGTGGCGGCTTCTCGAAATACTCCACCTAGTCGACCACCAACGTCTTGACCGTAAAGTAAAGCCTCGGGGTGATCCTCTAAAATTTCTTGAACGGCGAATAGCGCGCAGTCCACCATCAGGGCAGTTTCTGCTCCTGAAGGCGATCTCTCGCCTTTTTCTTCCAAAATCGGAGTAGGAGCAAAGTCGTGGGTGAAAAGGTCTTCTGGTTGCGGGTCTTCGGCTTGCAGTGCTTCCTCATAATCATCCGATACCTTTTGAGCAGCTTCGTCGAAAATAGTGTCCAAATCTGCTTCACTCTGTCCCGCATCGATCAGCTCAGCTCTTAGCCTGTCCCATGGGTCTCGGCTTTTGTGCTCTTCCAGGTCGTCACGGTACCATTCCATTCGCACGCCGGAGGTGTGGTGACCAAGAAGTGGCACTTTGGCGTGCACCAAAAAAGGTCTCCGCTCTTCGCGAACGGTTTTAAATACTTCCTGTAGGGTATTCCAGCTTTCTTTTATGCTCGCACCGTCGATGCTTCTCGTCTCAATTCCTTTAAAACCGCGAGCATAATAGGCTGCGTCGTTTGCGCGCACTTCATCGGCGCTGGCAGATATGTCCCACTCATTGTCCTGAACCAAGAATACCATCGGAAATTGCTTCAAGGCAGCCATCTGTAGCGCTTCGCTGATTTCTCCCTCGGTCATCGCCGCATCGCCGATGCTGCACACTACGATCGGAGCATCTTCAGTCTCTTGCAGAAGACCTTGCTTTTCCATGTATTGAATACCCATGGCTACACCTGCTGAGGGAATGGCTTGCATTCCCGTTGCACTTGAGTTGTGGGGAATTTTAGGCATATCATCCCGCTTCAAGCTCGGGTGTGAATAGTATGTTCTTCCTCCCGAAAAGGGGTCATCTCTTTTGGCCAAAAGCTGGAGCATGAGCTCATAAGGCCGCATACCGATTCCCAACAGGATACTGTCATCACGGTAATAAGGAAATACGTAGTCCTGAGGGTTCAGTTGTAGTCCACAGGCCAACTGTATGGCTTCGTGTCCGCGAGAAGAAGCATGCACATACTTGGCCGTCACAGCCTTGTTTTCCTCGTACAATGCGGCCATGGCTTTTGAGGTGCTCATCAATTCCCAAATTCTTAATAAAGCCTCTTTGGGGATAGTTGTTTCCTCCATATTTTCTGTTGCGGTGGTCATCTTGTTAGGTTGAGCGGCAAAGTTAACAACTTAGACAGTGTTTTGATTTTTCAACGGGAAGCGGGCTTTCTGAAAATTTCAAATATATTTGGTGAAAACCACGACTATGAAGTATCTATCCATTGTAATCGCATCATTTTTATTGTTTTCCATATCAGACCTAAAAGCTCAGAAAGATTCTGAGAAACCATCTACCGTCATTTTTACTGCCGGTTGGAGTTATGCTGATTTGAATCAGGGAGATGAGTCCACTGATTCGCGAAATGGTCTTCATATCGGATTGAGAAAAGATATTAAGCTTTTTCCGACGATGCACTTGGAAACAGGGGCACTCTACGTGCAAAAAGGGGCAACGTTTGATCTTGAGGAGCTAGGCACTTTGGAGTATCAGCTCGATTACATTGATATTCCCGCCGCACTTAAATTCAAGTTCGGAGGTCTTTATGCCTTGGGTGGAGTTTCAGGAAATATCAGGATCAAGTCAGAGGTAGAAGGAGAAAAAGTTGATAATATCAATCCTTTTTCGCTGTCCTCATCGTTGGGCGCAGGGTTTAAGTTTCTGATGTTTTCAATAGATGCCAGATGGAACCACACCTTGACTGATATTGTAAAGGACAATGACGGAGACAAGATCTACAACTCATATTTCTTGATCGGATTGAGTTTTCACTTGCAACGCAAGTAGAAATCTATGTAGCTCAGCAGCAGTTCTTCATTTCTTTTGTACTTCTTGACTACTTTTGTAGAATGATATTACCAATAGTCGCCTACGGCGATCCTGTATTGAAGAAGGAAGCCGATGACATAGATAAGGACCACGAAGGTCTGGATGAGTTGATTGACAATATGTTTGAGACCATGTACGGTGCTCAAGGCATAGGGTTGGCTGCACCGCAAATTGGAAAGTCCATTCGGCTCTTTATCGTTGATGCTTCTCCTTTCGGTGAAGATGAGGAAGATCCCGAAGCTCAGAAAGTAAAGGATTTCAAAGAAGTCTTTATCAATGCTCGTATCGTTGAAGAAAAGGGAGAGCCCTTCGTTTTTCCGGAAGGGTGCCTCAGCATACCTAATATCCGGGAGGACGTAACGCGCGATGACACTATTGTGATTGAGTATTACGATAGAGAGTGGAATTTTCATCGAAAAGAATACGACGGCTATGCAGCCCGAATTATCCAACACGAATACGACCACATAGACGGTATTCTATTTACCGACAAATTAAAACCGCTGAAAAAGAAATTACTGAAGCGCAAGTTGACGGATATTTCCAAAGGAAATGTAGAGGTGAATTACCGTATGCGATTTCCACAATTAAAACTTAAGAGATGATTAGGACAGTAGGATTGGCAGTTTTTGGTGCATTGGTAATGGTATCGTGTGCCTCTGAAGAGACAGGGTCGGAAGAACGTGCAAAGACCCATGCTGAACAAAGGTTGGAACTATCTATGCGCATTGATTCTCTTGAGACGATCATGGAGGAGAAAAACCTCCTTCCCGGAGATGAACTGATGGGGGAGCTACTGAAAGATTACATTGAGTACACGGAAAAGTTTCCAGGTGATATGGACAAGACGCCCGAGTATCTCTACAAGGCGGCGGCCATATCCAGAGCGGTAAATCTACCGGTAAAAGCCATTAAACTCTACGATCGTATTCTGGCAAAATACCCACGTTGGGAGAAAGCACCTGAAGTGGCCTTCTTGACGGCCTTCACTTACGATGAAGATCTGGGCGAACCTGAATTAGCAAAAGAGTCTTACGAAAAGGTAATCGAAAAGTACCCCGGCGACCTATGGGCTGTGCAAGCCGAGCAGCGATTGGCTACTGTAGGAATGAGCGACGATGAGCTTCTGGAGTTTTTAAAAGAGAAGCAAAAGGAAGCCGAAGCGGCTGAGGATTAATCCTCACATCCATCCACTTCTTCCACTTCAATCTCATCCAGCGTGAAATTGAAGTTGCTGTTCTCCAATTGCTCGGATGTAAAATTCTCTGGAACAAAGTAGATTCCATTGAGCTTTCCCACTCTGGATTTCAATCCGGGAATGCACTCGCCTTCGATTCGCCCTGACTCTCTCAGTATTCCTTCGTAGTATAGATTGATGTCCATAGCCAAAGTCACCGCACGGTCTGCGGTGTTTTCTACTTTTAGCAAAAGCGCATCCTTTTTTACTCCGTCCGCATCTTTTGCTTGTCCCCACTTGGTGGAGATTTCCAATCCGTTTACTTTTTGGTATTCAGTGTATCCTTTTTGAGCTTGTAGTGTTCCGCAAAGAAAAACGGTGATAAATAAGCCAATGCAATTCTTCATATTTCTTGCTTTTGCACAAAGTTGATTAAAAAAATCATCACTGATTTGAACTTACCCCAAACTTCCGTGTACCGAAGGGAAATCAACAGCAATGAATTTGGTTTCCACAATTACTCAAGAGCGCAACGACCCCAGGTATCTTCAGATATTCTTATTGGGATCTTTTTTGGCCTACGGGCTTCTATTTCTTCAATGGTCGGCAAGGCTCGATGTTTTCGCCGCTGCCTTTGTTTCATCCCTTGTTACCCAGATCATTTGGGCCAAATGGAAAGGGCAACCCCTTAGTTCTATTAAGAGTGCTTTGATAAGCGCTTTGGGTCTCTGCTTGCTGCTGAGGGTAGATTCCGTTTGGGTAATGGCCTTGGCAGGAGTCGCGACAATCTCTTCAAAATTCCTCATTCGACACAAGGGCAAGCACGTTTTCAATCCCACCAATTTTGGGATTATCCTCGCTATTCTGACCGGGCACGCCTGGATATCACCGGGCCAATGGGGCCACGGTGAAACAGGGATGTTGCTTATATTATTGGGTGCCACGGGCATTCTGCTCCGAGTAAAGCGTTGGGATCTCTCTTTGACTTTTCTCACGGTGCTGTTTGGTTTGGAGTCGTTGAGGCTCATTGCCTATCTCGGTTGGGATTGGCCCGTGGTTTTCCACCGCTTCAATAGCGGAACTATTCTGCTTTTCGCCTTCTTCATGATTACCGATCCCAAGACGACTCCAAATAGCCGAAAAGGGAGAATTCTCTGGGCGAGTATGATTGCCTTACTCAGCTTTTTTCTTGGTCAGTTTTTCTACCTGTACCAAGCCCCGCTTATTGCATTATTTATCATTTCATTCACTACTCCACTCATCGACCAGGTGTTTAAAGCCGAGCGATTTAAGTGGATACCTAAAACCCAAAACATATGAAAAGGAGAATCACCGCCATTTTTATGGCTATGCTGATTATCAGCACCGATGTGTCAGCCTTCTGCGGATTTTACGTCGCAAAAGCTTCGACCGATTTATTCAATGAAAAATCAGAAGTCATTCTGGTAAGAGACGGCGATCACACCGTCATCACCATGAGCAACGACTTTAAGGGCGATGTCAAAGACTTTGCGATGGTAGTGCCCGTGCCAGTCGTTCTCAGAGAAGACCAGATCAAGGTTGTTGAGCGAGAAATCTTTGACCGGCTCGATGCCTATTCTGCTCCACGACTTGTGGAATACCACGACGCCAACCCTTGTCAGCCGATTGTACAGCGTGATATGGCGATGAGCAAAATGGCCGTGCCCGAAATGAGTATGAGAATGCAAGAAGAAGTCATGGAAGACGAAGACAAAGACTATGGAGTGACCATCGAAGCCGAGTACACCATCGGTGAGTACGACATCTTGTTGTTAAGCGCCGAAGAGTCTGATGGTTTGGAGACATGGCTTACGCGCAATGGTTATCAGATTCCTGCCAAGGCGGCTGAAGTATTAGAGCCATACATCCTCAGCGACACCAAATTCTTTGTGGTTAAGGTCAACTTGGATAAGCAGCAGAAAAATGGATTCGACTACCTCAGACCGATTCAAATCAGCTTTGAGAGCGACCGATTTATGCTTCCTATCCGATTGGGTATGGCCAATGCCAATGGTCCCCAGGATTTGATTGTATACGCTTTTACGCGCACGGGAAGAGTAGAGCCCGTGAATTACCGAACGGTGAAAATGCCCACGGCCAATAAAGTTCCACTTTTCGTAAACCGATACTTCGGTGAGTTCTATCAAGACCTTTTTCACCGTGCTTACCACAAAGAGGGCAGGAGTGCAGTATTCTTGGAATACGCTTGGAATGTAAGTCCAATGCAAGGGGTAAAGTGCGACCCTTGTGTGTCACCACCACCTGTATTTGGAGATTTTGCTACCGCAGGAGTCAATTGGGTTACGGGGATGAATTACGAGAGTCAGGTCTTTTTTACCCGTTTACATGTGCGCTACACTAAAGATCGATTCCCACAAGACTTGCAGTTTCAGGTTACTCCGAACGCCGAGCATTTTCAGGCCCGTTACGTTATCACTCATCCGGCCAAAGGAGACTTGAATTGTGAGGCAGGAGATCGATACGTTCGTGATTTGGAAAACAGAAGAAGTCTGGAAGTAAAGGAGCTTGCTGCTCTTGCGGGTTGGACCAACCCCAATTATGCCGACTACGTAACAGAGTACTCAAAACGCTTCAAGCCCGATAAGTATGCACCACAGCGAAATTCATTCTTGCCCTCAGCGATTTTGCCCGGAGGTGATGATGATGGTGGATCATGGGCCAAGTGGTTGTTTCCGCTAGCAGTAATATTAGGGGTCACCTTTTTGCGTCCCAAGCGAAAGCGAAAAGACGCCTGATGCAACCTTATAAGTTCTTCTAACGTCATTAGGGGTGAGCGACCAATCGTTCACCCTTTTTCCATCCAGACCGCCTTATAGTTGATGAAGTTTCTTAGGAGATAACTCCTGAGTTTACAGTGAATTAATTATATTACAAGCTATAAGTTATGGCAACAAAAAAAATACTTCTACTCGCCTTTTTGTTCGCGTGTTTCTCAGTTACCGTGAATGCCCAGAAATCATCAGGTGATGATTCTCTGCCCGACAGTCCTTTGGATATTTTTATCCCCAATGCTTTTACACCCAATGGTGATGGATTGAATGATTCTTTCAGAACCCAAATCACAGGGCCCGAACTCGATCTTTATGAGTTTATGGTTTTGGATCGAAACGGTAAGGAGGTATTCTACACTACAGACCCGAATGAAAATTGGGATGGAACAATTAAAGGGAGTTCTTTTACTTCAGGTACTTCCATGTTCATTTATATCCTGAAGATTAAATCAATAGAAGATAGAGGGCCAATGACATTAAGAGGTCATGTGGTATTGATTCGCTAGGCAAAAACGGGTTTTCTCGATTCAGCGGCTTTTTGAATCTTGAGCAGAAGATCAACTGATGAATTTCCGTTCAACCTGATTAGGCCCACTCTTCTGGCAGCGGCCATACTTGCTTCTTTTAGGAAATTATCGCGACATCCGATATTGATCATGGCCTTGTACATAGCTTTTCGCACATGTCGGGGCTCATCTTTGATGCATCCTGAAATTGCGTTGATGTGATCGATAAAAAAGTCCTCGCCTAAAGTATTCTTTTGCTTGGCTACAGATGCCAATGTAGAATACGCGTAGCAGCGTTTATCCGCATCCTTACTCTTTTTCCATACGTCTATAAAGTGAACGGCATATGGGGACTTAGCCACAACGTTTTCGCAAAACTTATCCGAAAAAGGAGAAGGGTAGACCTGCTCAATTCTATCAGACATTTCATCTATGGTGTAGCTCTCGCCATCATCAATGTAGGTTCCCAGTACTTTGAGATCGTGGTTGTGACTCGCATAGAGCTCATCGGCTAGAACGGCGTCAGTTTCTAGCTGTTTCGCGATTTTTTGAACGGTGGTGAAGTTCAGTCCGAAGGTATCGTCACCATTTGTAATCTTTTTCGACCAACCGTTCTTAATGTCGTTTGAAGGAATAGTCTTTAGTTCTGCGGTAAGTTCATCTAAAGTCATAAGGTCTAAAATAGTAGTTGGTAATCGAAGATAGACGATATTTTCTGAAAGAGAAAAGAATGTGCCTAGTAATTCATTTACATCACTATGTTCATATACCATCTGGGATTGATAAGTGCAATGCTTGTTTTTTTAATTAAATGCACCCCATGCCAGAGCATAGCGACGGGGGTGATTTACCTTTTGTATTGGCCTTTTAACGGTCTTTCACCGTAATCAAAGGACTTACATTTGGTGGGCCTAGTTTCATAAGCACATTACCGCTGAGAGATTCCAGGCTACTGTTTAAGTTGATATGATTGAAAGAAAATTCCGAACCAATTAAGCTTAAAACGGTTTTTTCATTAGGATATCTTAGAAGCATTAATCAATGATCTATTTCTCACCTGATTTCAACGAATTCTTTAAAGAACTCGCTGCCCATAATCACAAAGATTGGTTTGATTTAAACCGAGACCGCTACCACAAAAACATCAAGGAGCCTTTTGAAATTTTTGTGTCAGACTTGGTGGACGAACTGAAAAAAGATGACCCCAGGTTGAATATAAACCCGAAGTCGGCCATATTTCGCATTAATCGAGACATCCGCTTCAGTAAGGACAAGTCTCCATACAAGTTGAATCGATCTGCAGCTATTGCTCCTGATGGGAAGAAAAGTATCGCAAAAGGTGGAATTTATGTTGAAATAGGCCCCGGAAGGGTGATGGTGGGCGGAGGTGCCTTTCAGCCGGACAAAGAAGAGCTACAGAACCTCAGAGAAGCAATAGCTGCCAATCCGAAGAAGTTTAGAAAGGCAGTAGAGGATGAGCAGTTTCTTAAGGTTTATGAAGAAATTCATGGAGACGAAAACAAGCGACTACCAAGCAAGGCGCTATTGGAGGCTGCCAAGATCGAACCACTGATTTTTAAGAAAAGCTTCTATTATCTCTGCGAGTCACCTCCTGAAATGGTTACTTCAGATAAATTGATTCAAAAAATTGTAGGACAGTATAATGCGGCTAAACCCTTGCGTGATTTTATCTCGAAAGCTGTAAGCTAATATTCCCCTTTGATTTTATTCCAAGTGCTGTAGAGATTCTCTTGATTGGGGCGGTTTTCCTCTTCTTCAGTTAAGGATGTGGTCGGCTCTAGCGATTGACGACATTCTTCGGGGAGGGACTGATAAAGCGCGGTTCCTTTTGTTTTCCATGCGATCATTTCATCCGATACCTTCTTGATCACCTTACCCGGATTTCCAACGACCAAACTCCTTTCGGGAATATCCTGACCGGCAGCTACGAAGCTCAGCGCTCCTACAATCGATTCTCTGCCAATGCAGACATCGTCCATAATAACGCTATTCATGCCTATAAGGCAGTTCTCTCCGAGATGAGCACCGTGGATGACAGCTCCGTGACCTACGTGCGCTGAGGGCTCTAAAATCACGGTTTTTCCAGGGAACATGTGGATCGTGCAATTCTCTTGAACATTGCAGCCATCACCGATTTCAATTCTACCCCAGTCTCCTCGAATAGCCGCTCCGGGGCCAATGTAAACTTCTTTTCCAATGACCACGTTCCCTGTCACCGTAGCATTAGGATGAATGAACGCTGTGGGATGAACAACGGGAGTGAAACCCTTGAAGGAAAAGATATTGCTCATATATCAGATATTGGGGTTTTCGAGAATCATGGCGTAGCCTTGACCCACACCAATGCACATCGTGCAGAGCGCATAGCGTTTGTTCTGAAGGTTTAGTTCCAGAGCTGCAGAGTAGGTGATTCTGTTTCCGGACATTCCCAGAGGGTGACCTAAAGCGATGGCGCCTCCGTTTGGATTGATCCGCGGATCATTGTCCTGCAGGCCAAGCGAACGCGTGACGGCCAAACTCTGAGCAGCAAAGGCTTCGTTGAGTTCAATCACGTCCATATCATCCAAGGTGAGTCCTGCTCTTTGGAGGGCTTTTTTGGTCGCGCCGACAGGCCCAATTCCCATTATTCTCGGTTCTACGCCTACCACTGCGCTGCTAACGATTCGAGCGAGTGGTGTTAGGTTGTGTTTTTTAAGTCCTTCTTCAGAAGCAATAAGGGTCGCTGCTGCACCGTCATTAAGACCTGAGGCATTTCCGGCAGTTACGGTTCCATCTTTGCGAAAAGCGGGTCTAAGACCTGCTAAAACTTCGGCAGTTGTGCCTTTTCTAACAAACTCATCCTGTGCAAATCGGATCGGATCTTTCTTTCGCTGAGGAATAATCACAGGCAGAATCTCTTTTTCAAGTCGTCCGTTTTCCTGCGCTCTTGCTGCTTTTTCTTGGCTCCAAGCTGCAAACTTATCCTGGTCTTCACGTGAAATCTTGTGAATGTCAACCAGATTTTCAGCGGTTTGTCCCATCGCATCAGTTCCATAGATCTCTTCCATTTTCGGATTGATAAATCTCCATCCGAAACTGGAGTCATAGAGTTTGCTGTCTTGGCCGAATGGTGCTGAAGCTTTAGACAGAACCCAGGGTCCGCGAGTCATGTGTTCCATTCCTGCCGCGATGAAGACGTCGCCTTCATTCGTTTTCACGGCTCGATAAGCGTGCACGATAGCGCTCATTCCTGATGCGCATAATCTGTTTACGGTTTCACCGGGCACAGTGAAGGGGAGGCCTGCTAGAAGAAGAGCCATTCTGGCCACATTTCGGTTGTCCTCACCGGCTTGGTTGGCGCATCCCATAATTACATCATCGATTGCATTCCAATCCATATTGGGGTAGCGGTCCATGAGCCCCTTGATAGGGTGTGCGGCTAAATCATCAGCTCGAACTGAACTTAAAGTTCCTCTGAATCTGCCTATTGGCGTTCTAATTCCATCTACGATATATGCTTCTTTCATGTTAGATTTCCCAGTCTTTTGAAGTTCTATAAACACTACCGAAGAAAGATGCCACGACCTCTTCGTCCTGATTGGTAATGGTGATTTGGTAGTGTGCTACCTTTTCGCCGAGGTTGGTCTCGCGGGCTTCAGCAGTCAGCGTATCACCCGAATGAACCTGTCGGAAGTGAGCGATGGATGTTCCCGTTGAAACTGCCATTTTTCCGTGGCCATTGCTGGCAAAGGCCAGTGCGCTGTCGGCTAAGCTGTAAGTCACACCGCCATGCGCAATACCGAAGCCATTGAGCATTTCGTCCTTCACTTTCATTTTGAGCTTTGCGTAGCCCTTGTCCACTACGATTACCTCTATGCCCAGCCATTGGCTAAAGGCATCCTTCTTCATCATCGTTTCGACGATTTTCCATGATGATGGCTTTTTATCGGACATTAATTTTCAATTAGATTTTCGGAATAGAAGGTCTTTTTCTCTTCGACCATCCTTTTGAGTAAAACACTTGGTCTATAACGGTCTTCTCCATATAAATCTTGCAATGCCTCAAGCTGTTTCAGGACTTCGTCAATACCGAGTTCGTCGGCCCATTGGAAGAGGCCTTTCGGGTAATTCACTCCACGGGTCATGGCTAGTTCGATACCTTCGCGTGTAGAAATATTGAGGTAGAGAGCATCGGCTGCCTCATTGATCAACATGACCAAAATTCTGTGAAGCACCTTTTGTCCCAGTTCCACATCTTCATTGGGTTTGGGATTATTTGCCGCATCGCTATAATCGTAATAACCTTTGCCTGATTTTCGTCCCAGCCATCCGGCTTCCATCATTCGCTTTTGAGTGAATGACGGTCTGTATCGAGGATCGTAAAAGAACTCTTTGAAAACGGTTTCCGTTACAACGTAGTTGATGTCATTACCGATGTAATCCATCAATTCAAAGGGTCCCATCCTAAAGCCTCCCAGTTCTTTTACGGCCCAATCAATGGTAGGTACGTCGGCAATTCCCTCTTCTAGTATGCGCAGGGCTTCACCGTAAAACGGGCGTGCTACTCTATTGACGATAAAGCCTGGAGTGTCCTTGGCAATCACGGTAACTTTCCCCCAGGAATCGATTAAATTCCTTGCTTCAACAAGCGTATCACCGGACGTTTGAACGGCAGGGATGATCTCCACTAGAGGCATCAACGGAGCAGGGTTGAAAAAGTGAATCCCCAAGACCCTTTGAGGCTTCGAACAAGCTGATGCTATTTTGGCAATACTCAAACTTGACGTATTGGTTGCAAGTATGGTATTGTCGTCTGCTATTAGTTCTAAGTGGCTGAAAAGGTTCCTTTTAACGCCCAAGTCTTCAACTATTGCTTCAATCATAAGTCCCGTACCCGTCAGGTCTTCTAGGTGATTGCAAAACTCAATTCTGTTGTAGATTGATTCTCCTTCTTTTTGGGTTATCCGTTCTTTTTCGACAAGTCTATCCAGTATTTTTTTAAGCTTCGTAGCAGCGCTGTCCAGTGCTTCACTGTTATTGTCAAACAGGCAGACATCATGGCCTGCGGCAGCCGCAACTTGGGCTATTCCGGCCCCCATTGATCCGCTTCCGATTATTGCAATTTTAGTGTCTTTGTCTAATCTACTCATGTTTTATTCTCCTTTAAACTCGGGTTTCCTTTTTTCTAAAAAGGCCGTTACGCCCTCGTTGTAATCATGCGTACCGCCTGCCCTCGTTTGAAGTTGTTCCTCCAACGCCAGCTGAGATGACAAATTATTTTGCATAGAGCGGTTCAGTGCTTTCTTTGTGTAAGCCAATCCTTTCGTAGGCATTGCAGCTAGTTTGGCAGCAGTAGCTTCAACAGCAGAATCAAATTCATCGTCCGGCACTGCCTTGTAAATCATTCCCATTTCCATTGCATCGTTAGCCGATACTTTGTCGCCGAGCATCATTAGAGCTGAAGCTCTTTGAAAGCCGACTAGCCTTGGAAGAAAAAAGGTCCCTCCACTATCGGGGATGAGGCCTATTTTGCTAAATGCTTGAATGAAGGATGATGATTCGCAAGCAAGAACGACATCACAGGCCAATGCAATATTGGCTCCGGCACCTGCGGCAACGCCATTTACAGCGGCAATCACAGGCTTATCCAAATTCCTGATTTTTTCGATAATCGGGTTGTAGTGGTCACGAACGATACTTGTGAGAAGAGGACCCTCAGGGTCTGTTACCTCCTGTAAGTCTTGCCCGGCGCAAAATGCTTTTCCTATGCCCTGTATCACAACCGCACGAACAGATTTATCGGCTTGACAAGAATCCAAGGCCGCATGCAAGGCAAAGGACATTTCCTTGTTGAAGCTATTGAATACTTTCGGTCGATTGAGCTTGAGAAAGGTTATGCCTCCCTGCTTTTCGATTAGAATTGATTCCATTTTGATCATTGAAATTGGATGAGCGAAGTTAATTGAAAAGATAGAGCCTACAAGAGAACTCAGGCTTCTCCTATGGCTGGATATCAAGAATTAAAATATTGACATCTTCCTATTTGTTTTCGTAGCTTTCGAAGCAGTTTATTCAAAATCTAACCGATATGAAATTTCGTTTAACATTAGTTGCCATACTCATTTCAGCATTTGCATTTTGCCAAAACCTCGAAGGTCGTTGGGTGAATTCAAGTTTTACAGGCGAAGAAAATGTAGCCTATGAATTTTTAAAAGATAACAAGGTGAAGATATTTTATGCAGGGACCCAGTTGACTGAAGGAGCGGTTGAGTATGAAATCAAAAAGAATGGAGATTTATACATCATTATCTTGCAGTACCAAAACGTCTTGAATAATTATAGCGCCAATACCATTGGCTTGGTGAAAGTAATAGACAAGGACAGAATAGAGATGGAGTTTTGGGACAGAAAAGACGCACCAAAAGAGCTGGGATTTAGCGACGAATCTTTGCTTTACACGAAAGAGTAGACCATTTCCATATTTCACAATTGAGGCAATGTATAATTAAATCCAATGATCGATTCTTCGAACTTGTCATCTCAATTTCAAGTACCTACCGATGGATCCTTTGTCTTAAGTGATCATCATTCTACTTGGTCGGCTCCTTTGGGTATTGAAAGTCTCACGGGCAAAGAGCTAAAGAAAGCCGCCAAGAAGTTTTTGAAGGAAAACCTCAAGCAGCTTCAGGAAGCTCAAGAGTTGCTTTGGGCCAGCAATAGACGAAGCATGCTTCTGATCTTCCAAGCTATGGACGCGGCTGGTAAGGATAGTACCATAAAACATGTGATGACGGGCATCAATCCTCAAGGGGTGAGTGTAACCAGTTTTAAGCAGCCTTCGAAAGAAGAATTGGAGCATAACTTTTTGTGGCGGTATTGGAATAAAATGCCCGAAAGAGGACAAATCGGAATTTTCAATCGATCGTATTACGAAGAGGTGTTGGTAGTAAAAGTGCACCCCGAAATACTCGACGCAAGACCTCTTCCAAGGGGGCCTAGAGGAACTGAATTTTGGGAAGCCCGATATGAGGATATCAATACCATGGAGCGGCATCTCTTCAGAAGTGGAAAAGTGATTCTGAAATTTTTCTTGAATGTTTCAAAGGAGGAACAAAAGAAGCGCTTCATTGATCGGCTGAGCATACCCGAAAAACATTGGAAGTTTACTGAAAGTGATGTTCAGGAAAGGCAACACTGGGATCGTTATATGCAAGCCTTTGAAGAAGCCATAAAGGCAACTTCTACCGAATGGGCTCCGTGGCACGTAATTCCTGCTGATAATAAATGGAAGATGAGAGGGTTGGTCTCATCTATTATTACTGAAAAGATTCTTAGTTTGAACTTGGAGTTTCCTCAAGTGAGTGAAGATGAAAAGGCTCGATTGCAAGAGATCAAAAAGAAGCTGGAAAATGAGTAGGAAATCACCCTTAAATTCAGGAATATTCTATTTCTTTACTCACTCAAACCAAAGCTTTTTCAAATGAAATTTCCTATACATCTTTTATTCGCTCTTGCTATCTTATTTCACTCTTGTGGAAACGGAGATTCTGCTGAGTCAGACACATCAGAGGCAGATAGTGTCAAAACGGAAAAACATGTAGTAGCTGATCCACACAACAGCCAAAATGCATTAGACTGGACCGGAACCTATTCGGGCGTTCTTCCCTGCGATGCCTGTGATGAACTTCAAGCTGAAATAACCCTCGAGGAGAACGGTCGATTTTCTCGAAAGCTAGTTTATAAGGGCAAATCAAAGACTCCCTTGCTCAGCTCAGGAATCTTCGAGTGGAATGAAGCGGGTTCTGAAATTACATTGAAGAGCTTCAAAGGAAATGGGCAAGTATACAAGGTAGGAGAGAACAGACTCATTTACCAGGTGCCTGAGGGTGGTTCGGTAGAATACATTTTATCTAAAGTGGTTGAGAAGGCCGATGAGCCTGTATGAGATTAAGCTCTCATTCAAGGTCTCTTGATCTAAATAACTGCCGTTTTGATAATTGGGCCCAAAATATCCGCTGTGTTCGGGCTTTTCAGCCAGTGGTGAAGAATTCCGGCGTAGACTTCTCGGAAGTCGGTATTGAAAACTAAGTCGCCTTGATCCAAGTTTTGAAGTGAAGGCATTTCCCCTCTCAATCCGGGTTTTTTCAATCCGCCACTCATCAGCCAAAGGTTTCCTGCCGTCCCGTGATCGGTTCCTCCGCCAGCATTCTGAGCCACACGGCGACCGAATTCGCTGAAAACCATCACCAAGGTATCATCCCAAAGATTGGCTTGTTTTAAATCATTTTTGAAGGCCTGAATGGATTCGTCTACATTCTTGAGCAGGCGCTCCTGAGTTCCTTTTTGATTGGCATGCGTATCAAATCCTGAGATCGATGTGTAAAAGACCCTTGTTTCGGCCCCTGACTTCATCAAATTGGCCACAATCCTCAAATCAGCGCTAAGTGTATTGGACGGGTAGCTGCCATCTCCGGAACTCGGCTTGATGAGGCTCGAAAGGTAATCTGCACCTTCAGTAACTCGAACGGCGGTTTGATAGAGGTAAGAGGCCATGTCGTGATCGTGTTTCTCGCTATGAGCCATGGCTTGCAAAAGTCGATCATCTTTGATTCGCTTGATCCCGTTGAGATTTGAAATTGCCAAGGACTTCCCTTGATTTGCCTTCATAGCCAAACTCAAGTTTTCGTTGATCTCTAAAGACGGGAACTCTGCCTTGCTTTTTTGAGACCAGTGGCCCAGCCATCCCTGATCTGAATAAGATTTTCCATCGGTGGCCGTATGCCAGATATCCATACTTCTGAAGTGTGATCGATTTGGTTCAGGATACCCGACCCCTTGAAAAATAGCCATCTCTCCTTCGTCAAAGAGCGAATTGAGCGACTTCAATGAAGGATGGAGACCGAGTTCATCGGTCAACTTGTTTACTTCGTTTTGGTTGATAGCCAATCGAGGTCTGCTTTTGTAATAGATGTCATTTCGGTAGGGGACTACCGTGTTTAGCCAATCATTTCCTCCCGAAAGTTGTACCACAACCAAACGTTTTCCTGTAAAAGCAGAGGGAGCCGATAGCCTGAATAAGTTGGGTACCATCAATGTGGTTCCTGCTAATCCTGTGGTCTTTAAAAAGTCTCTTCTGTTTTGCATGGCTATTTGAGTTGGTATTCAGGTAGAGAGGCTATAAGAGCCAGAGCGCCTTTGGTTCCTTCGAAACCAAGTAGTTTGATTTCTTCGATCATCTCGTTTTCGTTAAGAACGGTCTCCGGAATCAGCCAATTGGCGATTTGGGTTGTTTTATCGCTATAAGACATATGTCCAAACGCCTCTTCAATTGCTGAAATATTGGATTTGGCCTGTAGTCCTTTTTTTAATCTCTTTGAGAGGTTTTCCGTCAAGTCCTCACCTTGGGCAAAAGACTTATTCGTTTTTACTTCGTAGTCATTCTTTAGCAAAATGGCCCTTGCTAACGAAAGTCGAGTGGGGAGGGTAGAAGCGTCGATCCACCCTTTGCCGGAAGGCCAACCTGCTACATTGGGCGGTTGAAAGAGTACTTGACCTAATCCCTTTTGTATGGCTATACGGTAGAAGTTGTCATCCGCACTTAGGTGGAAGTCTCGCTCCAAGCGTACCAACAGTTCAACAGGTGAGAGCACATCCTGCCCGATGATATCTTCAGAGTTAAACTCATCTGATTCTGCGATGGCAAGCAAGACAGGACCTATTTCATAGTCTGACTCGTAGAAGGTTCTGGTCAAAGTCGATTGTAGATTTTCGCTTGGAGGCCTTCCTAAGAAGTACTTCGCTATTTTTCCGGAGACATATTCAGCAGCAGCTTTTTCTTCGAGGATTCTATCAATTACCTCTTCTCCTGTCCAGCGTTTGGTTTCGCCGAAGAAGGTTTTTGTGCCATTGTCATGCTGGCGTTCGTTCAATTTGAAATGCCTATCAGAATCCACGTTCCATCCTGTAAATGCTCGTGCTGATTCCTTGATATCTTTCTCTGAATAGTTTCCGATCCCGAGTGTGAATAGCTCCATCACTTCTCTGGCAAAATTCTCGTTGGGATGGCCTTTGCGATTTTGCTGATTGTTCAGGTAGAGCAACATCGCAGGCTCTTTAGCAATGCCGTGCAGAAGACTTCTGAAATTCCCCAAAGATTCTTTCCGAATAAGCTCCAGGTAGGAACTTGTCATGTACGAGGTTTTTGGTTTGCAAGCGAAGTGATCGTGCCAGAAGAGACTCATCTTTTCCCGTAGCGGATTCGATGTATTGGCCATTTTAGCTATCCATTCCCCATTGATTTCGATCACCAGTTTTCGATCGGCATCTATCATGGCTTTGCGGTCCGACTTTTCCATTCCCACCATTTCTTTGAAGCGGATGGGTTTCAGTTTCCTTGAGATTTCTAAGGGACTGAAGTCTCTTGAATCCATCTGCTTTTCAAGATTTTTGTGAGCGTCAAATGAATTCGATTCCTTAAATAAAAGCAGGTCTTTAAGGCTTAAGCCGAATCCAAAACGAGAGTGATAGTGCTTTAATTCCTTAAGTGAATTCATAATCTTCATGTAATTAAGACTAGGCTTTTCTGTCTTGGTTTAATACCCTCTTTCAAGAACTGCACCGAAAACCGTTTTTAAGAAAATTGGAACGAAAGTTTGTAAATCTTGTTGTAGAAATGGCGCATGGAAAATTCTCGAACCATAATTGATCGGTCTTTTGGCATTTTGCTCTCTGAGAAAACCAAAAGAAAAAGCGAAAAGGTGATTGTCACCATTGCTATAATTTGCTTTTTTATTCACCTCATTGGGATCTATTTGAAAAAGTTCGGATGGATCAGCATAGACGCTCATCCCGAATTGTTTTCAAGTCCAATAGCGGCGATCTATACGCCTTTTTCATTCATCCTTTTGTACGAAGCGTATCTGCTGGTTTATTATCTCCCCAAGTCAACTTCCTTTTATATAGCAAAGCAATACGAAATCATCACCCTAATCGTGATTCGTAGGATATTCAAAGATTTATCCAATCTTGAATTTACTGAAGATTGGTTTAGCGTGAGTTACGATCTTCAGTTTACTTATGATCTTATCGCTACTATATTTCTTTTTTTCTTGATCTATCTTTTTTACCGTCTGAATGCGAATCAAAATTCACGGAAAGAAGCGTTAGAAAAAACTCCCGAAACCGAGAAGTTTATTTTGAGAAAGAAAATTATTTCCATTCTCTTGGTTCCCATTTTCCTTGTGCTGGCTGTTTACAGCCTGTTTAATTGGGTTTACCGTAGTTTTTCTCTTTCCGAAATGGTGGACACGATAATGGATATCAATGAAATATTCTTTGACGAGTTTTTTGGGATCCTAATCTTGACAGATGTCTTTCTATTGTTGATTTCATTTTTCTACATCGATCGGTTTAGTTTGGTAATCAGAAATTCAGGTTTTGTAATATCTACCATTCTTATCAAACTCTCATTCGGAACGGAGGGAATTCTCAACACAGCTCTTATTGTAGTCGCAGTACTTTTTGGCGTCATCGTTTTATGGGCACAGAATCTGTATGCGCAAATTGAACCTATTGGGGATTAGTATCTCTCTTCAAAGGCTTATTTGTTTTTTTGATTTTGTTGGGATTATCCCATAAAAAAAGGCCGTCACCAATTTGACAGCCCTTTTAATTCTATTAGAGTTTTTCTATTAAGCTATCGCAGGATCCGTTCTGCCTAAATCTCTCAACATTTTAAAATGGCCTTTAACTGCAGCAAAGAATGTATTTTCCATATGATAAGGAATATTGAATTCAGCAGCAGTTTCTTGAACAATTTTAGAAAGCTTCGGATAGTGAACGTGACAAATGTTCGGAAATAGGTGGTGTTCGATTTGAAAGTTCAAGCCTCCCGTAAACCATCCTACGATTTTGCTTTTGGGCGCAAAATTGCAGGTTGTTAAAAGTTGGTGAACCGACCAGTTTTGTTTAATTTCTTCTCCTTCTGCAATAACGAACTCAGAACTTGGAACCACGTGTGCCAATTGGAATGTGATGCTCAATGCAACACCCGCAACTACATGCATGCTCATAAACATGAGGAAGGTCATCCAGATGGGAACATTTACCACAAGCATTGGCAACAACAGAAATACAGAGAAGTAAAGAATCTTACCGAATATGATTTTGGATAGTCTGCCTGCATATTCCTTGTTGGTCTTCAAGAAGCCTTTCTCCTTGTATTTTGCGAGTTTCAAGAAATCTTTTCCCGTAGCCCAGTAAAAGGTACTTACGGCATAAAAGAAAACAGCATAAATGTGCTGATACCTGTGGTACCAGTATCTTGGCTGATTTGGAGAAAAACGCAATAAATACCTTACCTCAATATCTTCGTCACCGTTCTCTACATTAGTGTAGGTGTGGTGCAAAACATTGTGTTGAATCTTCCACATTTTTGCGTCTGCACCTAGTGCTACAGAGGAAAATCCGAAAAGTCGATTGGCTTTCTTTTTGTCAAACATTGAACCGTGCAAGGCATCATGCATAACAGAGGTACCCATGAAAGCCTTACCGACACCCATTACGATCCAAAGTGCAAATAACAACCCTACCGATTCGAATCCTCCAAAAAGGATGACAATGAAAGGGCCGAAGTAGAGAAACAAAGCTGAGAATGTTTTTAGCTTCATTATTGAGTTACCGCTTTTTTCAATTTTATTTTCACTGAAATAAGCGTTTACTCTCTTTCTCAATTCGATTGAGAAATCTTTATTAATCTGTCTTGAAAATTTGTATCGCGTCATTATAAATTATTGAATTGTCTTCTACACCTATCATCTGCACTCGGCGCAAAAATGAGAATAATTGATTGCATCCCTTGCGAATGCGAAACTTTTTCTCAACACCGTTGTAGGGCAAAAGTACGATTAAACGGTGAGGTATTGCTTAAATTGCTTTTTATCAATGCAGTAAAAGTGTAAAGTGTTGGGAGTTAAACTTTGTCATCCTTGTTTACGACAAAAGTAGTGAAGGAACACCAAGATCGATTTAAAGTTTCGAAAAGTCCTGAAAGGATTCTTTACACTATCACAATAAATGATAAATGTCGCCGGTTCTTGCGGCAGTTGTTGCATAATCATTGGGTCATAAGTCGTCTAGCAGATGCATGTAGTCCGCCTGAAGGTCTTCGTGCAAGGATGATAAAGTCTTTTCGATTTTAACCTTCTGCCGTTCGTACATATTCATAAGTACATTACTTCTGTGAATGGCAATCCCCGAATTCTTCATGGCCTGGCAGAAATACAGCCGCACTTCTACCTCAGTTTGTTTATTTCCCGAGTAGCGGATGTTCTTGTTCAATTGCCTGAGAATCTTTTGGATCCCTTTTTTAGCATAATAGATGTGGCTGCTGTTTACTTCAGCCATCATCTCATCTATATCGTACTTAATAGATTCTATATAAGCTGTTTCATTGTTCGCATCAAAAAGCAAATAGGTTAGCAGCTCCTTGTTGTCTTTCTTAAATCTACCAAGACGGAGGCACAATTCTGCTAACTCTTTTGGATCACGAGTTTTTAGCTCTCTTCTGATTTCTGCTAGTGAAGCTGGTTTCATTTCGGATACCGGATAAAGGATAAGTATAATTCAATATTTGCAATTATCAGATTCTTTTAGGCTATTCAGAGAACTTCGTTTTTGAATTAGGAGATTAATGGACAATAGGAATCCGAGCTTTAATGTTTTTCCTCATTGGATTTAATCAACTAATAAGTTGATTTAGCGTTTCTTAGTTTAACCAACTAATCGCCAACCATGAATAAGCTTTTTAAGGGAGCGCTGTTTTTACTTTTTCTGCCTGTTTTTTCAGGGGCTCAAAACTTTGTGGGAAGTGAGTTTAGATTGAGTTTTATAAAAAACCTTAATCCTACATTTAATACTCCTCCAATATTCGATATTTCCATTCACGCTTTGGAAGGTTTAGATGCGACGGTAGAATATGGTCTTCCGACCGATCCTTTTTACGAAACACAAACTATATCAATCAATGCAAACGAAGTGGGAGTGGTGAGTTTCGATCAAGATCAGTTTTTAAATCAGGAAACGCTCAATGTGGTTGAGACCAGATCCTTTTTGATTACAACTACGGGTGAGGCCAGAGTTTATGCTTTTCACAATCGTCTCTATTTTTCGGATTCATCTCCGATACTGCCTACTACGTCCTTGGGAAATGATTATTTGATAACCTCTTTTGAGCAAAGTGGTGGCGCATATCCATCCATTTTTAATGTTACTGGAACGGTAGATAATACTTCTGTCGACATCACCCCCACATCAGGCACTTTACTCGGCGGAGCAGGAGATACCTTTACAGTCAATCTGGATGCCGGTGAGGTGATTTCCATCTCTTCATCAGGTGATTTAACCGGAAGCAGAGTCACTTCTCAAGGTGCACTTATTGCCGTCTCCGGCGGCCATCAGCAATCTTTGGTCGGCCCTCCGGGTTGTGGCGCAGATAGCCACTTATGGGAACAATACATTCCCATTTCTGATTGGACAACCAGCTATCCCATTTTTCCGTTGAATGGAAATGATGGTGATCTGTTCAGAATTCTTGCACTTAATGATAATACTCAGCTATACTCAGGATGCGACCTGATAGCTACCATTGACGCAGGAGAATTTTACGAAGAATTTTACGATTCTCCCTTTATCCTTACATCTTCAGAACCTGTTTCTGTAGCAGCTTATATGAGAGGAAACGATTGTGCAGGGACTGACACAGGCGACCCCAATATGCGAATGCTCCTACCTCTTAAGCAAGGCAATACAAATATCAAATTAAGGGTCGAAAATCCCCTGCAAGATGGCGGTCCATTCGGGGGTGATGCACTTCATGCAGTTCATTTAGTCATGTTGACGGCTGAGACGTCAGGCCTGAGTCTAAACGGCAACAATGTGACCACATGGCAGGCCTTTAATAGTCAGCCTGGTTTATCTTATGCTGAAATTGAGATTGATGATCTCGATAATCTTCTTTCTATTGAATCTACTTCACCTTTTTGGTCTGAACTTATATCGCTCAAAGCATTTGATGCCTTCACCATGTCCTTGGGAAGTGATGCCGAAATAACCTTGCCCCCATTGGACTTGACTATAGTCAGTCTCGGTCCCGATCAGACCATTTGCCCCGGGCAGTCCATTATACTAGACCCTGGTCTTGGTATTTCAGGTACGTGGCAAGATGATAGTTTTCAAGAGACGTATACAGTAGTGGAGCCGGGAACTTATAGTGTTACAGTCGAGGATGCTTGTGGCGATGGTAGCGATGAGGTGATTATTTCCGAAGGATTTGTTCCTACAGTTGTGCTTCCATCAGAATTGATTATTTGCGGAGGGGATATTGAGTTTATTGAAGTGGAAGAAGAGCCGGGAGTAACCTACACGTGGAGTACCGAAGAGGAGGGTGGTACGATTGAGGTTGATGGATTCGGAACATACACAGTGACTGCTATATCTCAGGATGGCTGTGAAAGCGAGGCTTCCACAGAGGTGCTCGATGGAGCTACGGCCGAAGTAATACTTACCGCACCCGAAGCCATCTGCGAGAATTCCGTAGATTCAATTCTGGCTTCCGCCAATGAAGCAGGGGCATTTACTTGGAGCGACGGAACCATTGGGTCCAAACTGACGATAAGCGAGTCGGGAGACTACTCAGTGATTTTCGTTCCTGAAAGTGGCTGCGAAGTGGAAGAAGAGGTTTCAGTCGATCAGCTTTTTGCTCCTTTTGTTTTCGCCAATGACACAGTTATTTGCGATGGAGATGTCATACAGATCAGAGCACAATCACCAAATGGAGATGCCTTTTGGCCAGGAATTTCAGATAGCTCAGTAGCATCAATAAGTGAAGAGGGTGCCTATGAGGCTGCTGCCGAAAATGAATGTGGAATAGCCTTCTTTACGGTGAGTATTGGGTTTAAAGACTGTTCTTGCCCTGCTTTTCTTCCCAATGCGTTTACACCCAATGGCGACGGCCTCAACGATCTCTTCGTACCCAATATTCTTTGCGAGCCTGATTTCTATGAGCTGGTCATTTTCAACCGATGGGGAAAAGAAGTCTTTTCGAGTACCGACATTACCAAAAATTGGAATGGGGATAGCAAGAATAATCCTGACTTCTTCTCTTCAGAAGGAGTCTACAATTATATTCTTAAATTCGATAATCCCTTGAGACCGTTGCAATCACCTCAAGAAATTACGGGAACAGTAACCTTAATCCGTTAACAAATACTCGTCACCATGAAGCGTCTTCTTTTCTTCTTTTCACTTTTTCTCTCCATAAATTTATTGGCAGTGCCGTTTACCTTGCGTAATAATTCGCTCAAATCGATTCCACTTAAGATTCCCGGAGTGATGAATCCCAATCTATCACCCATGTCAAATAGCGGGGTAGACCTCTGCGTGGGACAAGAGATCTTCTGCAAGATTGATGGCAAGAAAGTATTGCTCCTCACGGTAACTGAAGACTTGAAAGATCAAACATTAAAAGTCGACGAACTCATTCGCGAAAAGCGAAAAGAGCTGAAGGCGACTAAAAAGAAAAATTAGTTATACCCTTTTGCTTGAAGCTTAAACAAGGCCGCATACTTCCCGTCCTTTTGCATCAACTCTTCATGGCTTCCAAGCTCGAGGAGCTTTCCGTTTTCCAAAAATAGAATCCGATCAGCCATACGCACCGTGCTAAAGCGATGGCTAATAAGCACAGCACTTTTGCCTTCCATTAGCTCCGCAAAGCGGATGAATACCTCATTCTCTGCTCGGGCGTCGAGAGCACTGGTGGGCTCGTCGAGAATCATCAGTTGCGCATTGCCCATGTAAGCTCTGGCTAAGGCTATTTTCTGCCATTCGCCGCCGCTCAGCTCAACTCCGCCGCGAAATCGCTTGCCGAGCATCTGCTTGTATTTTTCGGGTAGCTTATTGATGACGGTATCTGCCAAACTCTTCAAAGCGCTCGACTCTATCGAAGCTTGATCTTCAACTCCCTCAATATTTCCGACAGCAATATTCTCTCCTGCAGGAAGCTGAAAGCGCATGTAGTCTTGAAAGATGATGCTGACGTTTTTTCGGAGTTCGTTCAGATCATATTCACGCAAGTCATATCCTTCGAGCAAAATTCGTCCCTCGGTTGGTTCGTAAAGACGAGCCAAGAGTTTGACCAAAGTGGTTTTTCCGGCTCCGTTTTCTCCCACAAGTGCCAGCTTTTCACCGGGCTGAAGCTTGAAGCTTAGATTGCGAAGTGAGTATGTTTTGGATCCGGGATATTGAAAGCTCACATTTTCGAAGGCGAATCCTTTTTTAATGCTTTCGGGGAAAGGACGAAGGATTCGGGTATTGTGGATATTCGGTTTGATTTCAAAAAAGTCAAAGAGATCCTGCAAGTAGAGCGCACTCTCGGCAATTTGAGTGAATCGATTCATAATGCTCTGAAGCATGTTTCGCATTTGCAAAAATGATCCTGCCAAGAAAGTGAGTTGACCTACGGAAATTTCTCCTTCCACTGTATCGATGGCGATATAAACATAAGCACCATAATAGGCTCCAGTTCCGATTACGGAAAGGGCTGAGCCCCAAAAGGCCCGCGACAGGGATAGCTTTCGATTGGCCTTATAGTATTCGTCGGCCAGTGTCTTGAAACGATCTGAGATAAAGTCGGCCAAACCAAATACCTTCACCTCTTTGGCGGTTTGGTCGCTGGCGCCGATGTAGCGGAGGTAGTCGAGTTCGCGTCGCTGGGGAGTCCAATTTCGGGTGAGGCTATAGCTATCGGCGCTGAACTTGCTTTCGCCCAGAAATGAAGGTAAAATAGCCACGACCAATATTAAAATCAGTATCGGTTTGAATGCAATCAATCCTGCAGCGAAAAATCCAATGGTAATGATGTTTTGAATCTGAGTGAGCACTTGGCTCATCAGAACGGTGCGACTGGTGGTTTGTCGCCTGGCTCTCTCCAGCTTGTCGTAAAACTCGCTGTCCTCAAATTGGTAGAGATCAAGAGTCGCTGCGTGATGGATCAATTTGACGGAAGTCTGATTGCTGAACAAATCACCTAGAAGCCCATCCAATAAGGTGATGGCACGATTGGTGACATCACTCAAAATGGCCAATCCGAATTCAAGGCCAATGTAGAGCCAGATATTTCCATAAAAGGCTTCGGGTTGATCCATCTGAAAAATGATCTCATCGATGATGAGTTTTCCTACCCAGAGCATCACCACGGGAATAGCAGCCTTGATAATCCGCATCACCACATTTCCAAAAGTCATGGAGGGACTCGTTTCCCAAATCATTTTGAAAAAGCGAGGAAGATTTTTAAAAGCGTCGAGACGCTCGCGGAATGAAGGCTTATCGGATTTCTTTGCCATCTGGCAAAGGTAGGAAGCCTTCAATCGGAATGGTGTATCCTTTCAATTATGGGGTATAGAGGAATGTTATATTCAGGCGTAAGCTGTATGCTACTGAAGTTCTTCCCACCAACCCTGATATGCCGTACTTGGTTCATTCACAGAAACGAATTCTCCGATTTGAGGAATCACTACAGGGATGCTTAATTCCGCGCCAGCGGGAACAACTCGCTTGATAGGATCATCCCACTGATGTAAGGCTAAGGTGAAGGCTCCCCAGTGTATGGGCATCATTACTTTTGCGTCAACTTCTTCTGTAGCCAGAGCCGTTTCTTCTGGCATCATGTGAATGGCAGCCCATTTTTCATTGTACTGTCCGCATTCCATCAGGGCAAAATCAAATGGACCGAATTTCTCACCGATTTGTTTAAAGTGTGGTCCATAGCCACTGTCGCCGCTGAAGAAGAGCTTCGACTTCGAACTTTTAATCACCCAGGAACCCCAAAGGGTAGAATTGCGATCGGTCACCCCACGGCCTGAAAAATGACGAGAAGGAGTAAAGGCTATTGATATGTCACCGATGCTTCCTGCATCCCACCAATTAAACTCAGTGATTTGCTCCTCGGGTACTCCCCATTCACGGAAGTGGGCGCCGACACCTAGAGGGAGATAGAAGTGTTTGGTCTTTCCGATCAAGGCTTTGATTGATCCATAATCCAGGTGATCGTAATGATCGTGGGAGATGATAATGGCATCGATGGATGGAAGGTTTTCAATGGAAATCGGCATTTCGCTATTGAAGCGATTTGCGCCAAGCCAAGGATGCGGAGCGGCTACTTGGCCAAACATCGGATCAAGCAAGATATTCTTGCCTTCCATCTGAAGCAGAAAAGCGGAGTGGCCGTACCACATGAGTCGGGCAGGACCATCGTATCCAATGATTTCCTCTGAATCGCGAAAAATCATGGGTAAAGGTGAAGCCGGCTTGCGTCGTTCTCCACCTGCTAAGAACTCCCACATGGTTTTGGCCATGCCTTTGGCATCCATATCCATCGAAGTCTCGATAAGGTTTTGAAACTCGTTATTCTCATAATGACCTGATGTGGCGTACCGCTCTTTGTCCTCATTGCTATGGCTTCCGCCAAATTCAGGACTGAACTTAATAAACAACACAGCCACCACGGCAATGAATCCGATGGTAGAAGGAATGGCGATTAGCAACATTTTGATGAATTTTTTCAAGCCTTACTCTTTTGAAGAGTCGCGAAGGTAAGGCCTTTGAAAAAGTAAATGTGAAATCAACTCAACAAAATAGAGGTAGCTTTAGACCAAGCGAGAAGACTATGCTCGAGCTGGTATTAGTCGACTTTTTTCATACCATCAGTGAACAATAGATACTGTTCCACCGCTTCCTCAGCTGTCAAGTCTTTGGATAAGTTGGCTACTGACCTTTTAACCGAAGTGAAAAGAAACGGCCAATCGGAGCTATCTAAAAATCTCGCCTTGGTCTGAATATCTTCAATAGAGTCAGCGTAGCGTTCTTGGCGTATTTCATTAATTTCTTCCAGTTCTGAGTCCGAAAGTTTCGGCACCCATATCGCATAGTTCATGCTGTCAGGTAGAAGAGGATGACTGTACCGCCATGTTGAGTAGGTTTCGAGTCGTCCATATTCAGGGTCGTCTTGAAATTTTAAATATTCGATACCTAACTCGGGGTCGAGCCTTCCTTTCTTTACGGCTTTTCGAATAGTGGGTTCAAGATCCGCGATACTCTTGTCATAACTCCTTCTTTGAGCCGTATGATGAAGTACAATGTGATGTGGTTGGGTGCGAAGATTCTCAGAATAGCCTATTTCGATCTGCGAAGGAAAACGCTGTGCTTCGGTTATTTCAAGAATTCGGTTAAGGTTGATGATGCGCAAAGTGTTGATCGTATCATCGTAATTTTCGTAATCCGGACGGAAGAGTTGGTCTCGGTCTCTGATCTCATTCATCTCAGCTCTAAGGGCCTGATCAAACTCACGCTCGCGCTTGCTCTCCAAGATGTCCCACTCTTGCACTGACATGAAGTTGGAAAGGAAAGTTGATTTGATGAATCCCAGATCGTCAGAACCATTGACAAGTTGCTGAAGATATTCATCTCTTTCTGCTCTATAGTCGGCAGCGTGGGCCGCTAAGGCCGCATTGTAAACGTCTTTGCCAAAAGGCCGTTCTATTTGCCGAAAGGCCAAGCCATAATTGTCAAGAGCAGTGCGATAGTCTTCATCGCAAATGGCCATTTCAGCGGCATCTACAAGCTCTTGGTACTTCTGTACATCTATTTGCTGCTTGTGCTCGCAGCTTATAAAAACCGTCGCAATGAGGATAACGATAAAGAAAGACGAGAAAGGTATCTTTAACTTAAACATATCAATAGGTTGGAGGAATGAGTTTAAGAGATTATTGCTCAACACCTGCTTCAGCAAATATGGCTCGAATTTGTGGATCAACGGGAAATGGTTTTAGTGGCGGTACATTTGCTCCCCCGGGATTACCTATCGGCACCTTTCCTAAAAATGACTTAATACCACCGAAAATGAGTCGTGGTATCTGTCCGAAAATTTCTTTCGTGCATTTAATGCGAAAGCCAAATTGAAGCATTTTCCAATGCACGTATGAATGGGCATATGGATAGCGCTGACCTATGATGTGCGCCCGTTCCAAATGCTCCCAAGCAATGTGGAAGTGTTGCTGTGAATAGGCTTGACGAAATTGAGCCAGTTCCGTTTCGAAGTATGGCTTAAGCCGATCGGGAATTGATGTGTGTAATTTCATAGTGCTTCAATCAATTGCTGCTCTTCCATTCACCGTTGAATAAAAACGTAGCTTATGATACTATTATTCTACGCAATCAAAGCGACTTTGTTATACCGGTCTTCTGCCTTTTTTTCATTGGAAATAGGTAGCAGGATCCCATCTTAACCATTGCCGAAAGGCTAACTCAGTTTAATATTTGCTTTATGGTTGAGGGTTTTATCTTTAGCACAACCAACGCGCGCTGAATGAAGGCTACAACCATCAATGAGGTCATCGAATACCTGGATCAAATAATCGAGGACTCAAAAAGAGAAAGCTCATACAGGGGCTACTTTCCCGCCCTTTACCGGAAGGTGACAATTCGTGTAAAAGAAGGGATTGAGAAGGGCGAGTTTGAAGACGGACCGCGTATGGAGCGTCTCGATGTGCTTTTTGCCAATCGCTACCTCGATGCCTATTACCGCTACAAGAGCGACCTACCGGTAACCAAAAGTTGGGCCTTTGCTTTTGAGAAAACCAAGAATTGGTGGCCACTTACGTTGCAACATTTGTTGTGGGGAATCAATGCTCATATCAATCTTGATCTTGGTATAGCAGCCGTTGATACAACGGGCGTGACGCCCATCTCAGAATTGAAAAATGATTTTGATAAGATCAACGAAGTGCTGGCCGAGTTGGTTGAGGAGGTGCAGGATGAACTATGCGAAATATGGCCTTTTCTGAAAGTTCTATTGAAACTATCAGGAAAGCTGGATAATAAGCTAATCAACTTTAGCATGAAGCTTGCCCGCGACGGAGCTTGGGAATTTGCGGAAGAGCTCGCTGCTACTTCTCCTCAAGAGCGCTCTCAGGCTATAACCAAGCGAGATATCCGAATTGAGGAAATAGCCGAATACGTTTATCCCGCCAATATTTTAGCTCGAATCCTTTTTGGAATCATCAGAGTTGGACTCAGAAAATCGGTACCTAAGCGAATTGAGATATTGGAATAGTTTTTCGTATTGCGATACTCGCAGCATGCAGTACATAGCGGGTATTGCTCGGTTCGACACTTGCACCATTCATAAGCAGTTCGACCTTATTTTAAGCTCTCCAAAAACGAATGTCTACTTAGATAATGCGAACAACTTACTAAGCGTCGCGAATTACGAGCTTCGAAATGCGCTACGAACTAAACGGTATTGTACTCAATACATGATTTATAGCTTCAAGCCTTGCAACTGATTTTTGATTGGCGTCGATAACTTTCCAAGGAGCGTGATCAGTATTTGTTTTCTCAAACATTACCTCCTTATACGTGGTGTATTCATCCCATAGCTCCTGAGCTTTCTCATCCACGGGAGTCATTTTCCATCGTTTCAACGGATTTTCTTTGATGTCGTCAAAACGCCGTGCCTGCTCATCTTTGGTTATAGAAAAGTAAAATTTGATGAGGTAAGTATCCGAGTCAATCAGCATTTTTTCGAACTCATTGACTTGCGACATAAACACCTCGTACTCGTGATCGGTGCAGAAGTTATTTACCGGCTCTACAACAGCTCGGTTGTACCACGATCTGTCGAAGAGAACGATCTCACCAGGCTTGGGTAGTTGATTGATGTATCGTTGAAAAAACCATTGATGTCGTTCATCATCTGTGGGTTTATCAAGAGCCACAATTCGAAAATGCCGAGGATTGATGTACTCCGTTATTCTTCTGATGGCACCACCTTTCCCTGCTGCATCGCGCCCTTCAAAAACCAGAACAACCTTCTTCCCGCTCTCGATCACCCAATTCTGTAGCTTGATGAGTTCCTCTTGCTTCTTACGAAATTCAACGGCGTATTTTGTTTCTTTCAATGCTTTAGGGACACTCACCTTTTTGCTTCGCAGTAGTGAATGCAGCCCTAGCTTTGAGTTCAACAGCTCGAGATCTTCCGGACTTATATGTGAATTACTCATATTGTATTTTTATTAATTCGATTCTAGAATAAGCAATAATGCCTTCATTTAGATTTCATGAGAGAAATCAATTGTCTATTTGGATCGCGCTGCGATGATACCTCATGATAACGTTAGGGTCGGGTAGGAGGCTCACTTTTTGCTCACCTTTACCTTTGTAATCAAATAGAGAAAGGATGTAGCGCATACTTTCCAAGCGGGCTTGCTTTTTGTCGTTAGTCTTCACAATGATCCAAGGACTAAATGCCGTGTGCGATTTGCTGAACATCTGCTCCTTGTAATGGGTGTACTTGTCCCAAAGTTCTTGTCCTTTCATATCGACAGGGCTAAATTTCCAGCGTTTCAAAGGGTTGTTCAATCTGTCATTAAAGCGCTTCTTTTGTTCTTCTTTCGAAATGGAAAACCAGAACTTGATGATGATCATATTGTCTTCATAGAGCAAGTGCTCAAATTCGGGCACTTGTACGATGAATTTGTCGTATTGCTCTTTGGTGCAAAAATCCATTACGGGCTCTACCACAGCGCGGTTGTACCAACTCCGATCAAAGAATACCACTTCACCTGGGTTTGGCAATACCTTAATGTACCGCCTGAAGTACCACTGGCCGCGCTCCACCTCCGTGGGCTTAGTGAGTGCTACCACTCTGGAAGTACGAGGGTTCAGGTGTTCTTTGAATCGCTTGATCGATCCTCCTTTACCGGCAGCATCTCTACCTTCAAAGATGATAGCCACCCGAAGTTTATTATCCGCGATATGTTTTTGAAGCTGTACGAATTCTGCTTGAAGCTTTTCCAGCTCTGCCAGGTAGCCAATTTTTTTCAGCGTTTTGCGAATACGAATGTTCTTTGCCGTGGCAATGGAGATGAGGTCCTTCCGCGTTTTTGATTGAAGAAGGTCTTCAGCGTTATAGGTCATATGTTTAATTTGAAATAGTCAATGTAGTAGACTTTAAACCTACGAAATAGCCCACTCAAATGCACCTTTTTCAGCTTGACTTTTTAGCTCTCGAACACATTTAAAATGATTCTATTTAAGGAACTGTTGAATCAGAAAAATGAAAAGCGATGAAAGTATTTTCAGTACCTATTTACCTTGCTCTTCATACTCCTTAAGTTTGTAAATGCGGTAGTCTTCATTGTCGAATACGACTTCGTGGTCGTTCAATTCCATTTCTTTGCCAAAGGCTCTTTTCAATATGACGATATACTTGAGGCCTTTGCTTTGGAGATCCTCCAAGTACTCCTTGACTTGAATCTGTTCGTTGGTATTTACCCATCCCTTGCGGTGTGCAAAATACATAGGTGTGGGGTAGTAACCACTGTTGATCAATATCAAATCACTACGTTCTGAGAATTGGTCCAAGTCACTTTCCAGGTTCAAAATCTTCGCACTTCTTTCCTTTATCCTAAAATCCTGATGCTGATTTGCAATACCCTCCGCACAGATGGCGACCAAAAGGAAAACCGCAATTTTTTGGCTTTCGATTTGGCTTAAGCCATATCCGGCTACCAATGCCATAATTGGCACAAATGGGATGATGTAGTAATTGTGGTGTGAAAAAGTAAAACCTGCTTTGAATACCACCAAAAGGAAGCCTGAAAAACCCAAAGCGAAAAGGGTGTAGATTCTCCACTCCTTCTTGGCTATAGAGATAATGAGCCCTAAAAGAAAAGCAGCAAACCCGACGTACTTCATTGCCGTATCGTAAAACCTGCTTACCGTCTGTCCGCCATTCTCAAGGATTTCGCTAAAACCTTGACTGATGCTGCTCCCCATAAAGAAGTGCCAAAAACCGTACGCTTCTACCAGGTGAGGTACCCAGTAATAATACCACGCTACGACAGGAATCAAGCCGACAAATGATGCCAGTGCAAAAACCAGCTTTTTCTTGAGGTCAATGTCCTTGTCGAGAAATGGAATGGCAAAAACGATAAGGATGTACCCTGCCGGTAACTTAGAAAGCATCCCTAAAACAAGGAGTGAGAAGTACACGACTAGCTGTATTGCTTGATTCTTCTTGTTTTCCAAATAGTTGGTGCCATAGTAGATGCAAGCCAAAATCATTGACATCGAAAAGGTATCGGGCATGATTTTTCGCGAGAATTGGAACCAGACGGATACCGCCAGAATAATGGTGGAGTAGAAGGACACATTCTCGGGAAAGTACTTTCGTAAGAGTCGGTAGAAGAACCACAAGCCAAGGCTGGAGATGATGAGATTGATCAGCCGCCCATACCAGTGTTGGTAGACGAACACTTCAGAGACGCAATAGATCAGGTAGTTGAGGACGGGGAATTCCATTCCTGTAATTCCCGTTTTCTCGCCGGCGATGTCAATTCGGGGATAGAATATGGAGTTGTCCACTTCCAGGAAATTCCGCGCCACCATGGTGACCGTGGTTTGCCGCCAGTTGTGACCTACTTCGAGTGGCGGATTGGTGATGCCGAATAGCCTGATCAGGAAGAAGAAGACGATCCAAAACCGTATGTCGCGCAGGAGTTTCTTACCGTCCATTTCTCATTGCATTCAAAATCATGCGCCAAAGTAAAGAATCCACAACAATGAGATTACAAACGCCAACGAACCTTTACTGCTGATATCCGTGGAAGTTCGAGCCTAACGTTCTCCAATACTTCAAACCCATTCTTTTGGTAGAACTCTAATGGCGAACGATACGGCTGCCCTTCTTTTCTCAGCTTGGCTTCGGAGTCAATCACCCAACCGCTTAGTTCTTTCTCAATGGATTTCGCTCGATCGAGTAGCGCCTTCCCAAAGCCCTGACCATGCAAAGAAGAGTTTATGATAAGCCCAAACCATTTCTCACCATCGCGACGGAAGTCGAAGTACCAACCCTTGATGAGGCCCTCTTTATCTGTAAGGAGGAAATGAGCTACATCTTCCAACTTATCGAGGTACCCGTCGAAGTGATCTAAAGTAAGGTAATTGAGGCCTGCCGGGTATTCGGTATTCCACAACTGCATGAGCTTTTTCTTTTGCGCACTGTTTAGTTCTGTATGTGTTTGAAGAGTCATTTGACTGTTTCCTCTATTTCCACAAAGGTATCGCCGTCAAAGACAAATTCACAGTGGCATTCCTGTCCATAAATTGGCTCTTCATCTTGGGAATAGTTATAGTTGCCGTTTTCAAAATCACGACGTGTTTCGCAACTGCAGTCTGTGGTAAGATCATCAGTCAGGTAATCCGCTCTAATCGTTTTGCTTCCGGGGTAATAGTCCAATTCAGCGTCCCATGAGCGCGACTCTATGGAATAGTAGAATTCACTGTAGAATTCTCCATTCTCATACCTAACCATTTCGACATAAGTCAAAAAGCAGGCATTGCACCCTTGAACCGAACCGATGAGGATATAGCAAACTTGATCGCCTGCATGGATGGTGTCAATGCGGTCGTAACCGTTTGTCTCAAAGCCATAAAATATCGATTCACTATCGGGCTCTTCTTGTTGATCTGCCACATCTAATATTCCCTCTTCTTGCTCTGTGAAGTGCATCCAAGAGACTCGGCTGCGGTAGGATCCACCCGTTTTTTCGTCGAGCGAAAAGTTATAGATTTTGCCATCGGTAGAGCGCACCACACCGAGTTCGTAGTTTTGGAATATCTCAACCAAATTGTAAGATTTAAGATCGGCCACTTGAGTGATTTTTTCGACGGTCGATTGCACACGGTCTTGAATGTAGAAGATGAGATCCGTTGCATAAATTGAATCGCCATGGAAATAATCGGTATCGTCATTGTCTGCTTTCAAATAGGCGATTTCCCGAGAAGATAGATCGAGATCGGCGTAGGCCAGTAAGTCGTCAAAAGGGGAGAGGTGTGAGTAGAAATCCAGAAGTACTTTTGTGTCGGAAATCAGGCTGTCGACCTGCGAGCTTTGCTGTGCAGGGCATATTGCGCTGAGGGGCATCACAAATATTAGGAGCCCAAAACACCGAAGTTTCCACGGAACTTTTTTCATTGGGATGAAGAACGGTAATGTTGTTGAAATGCTAAGATGAATTAGCAAAACTTGGCATAAGGAAGGCACTATTTTCACAAAATGAAATCGATATTGTGCTATCTGCCGGCACCAACCGGAGACTGAGGTGAAACCGGATTTGGATTAGTCATTCTATCCGTTTAGCGCGAGCTTCGCATCAGAATTATTACATGTGAAAAAAATGAAAAAGGACATAACCTTGTCAAAGGGGTTAGAATTGATACTAGATTTACTCGAATCCAAAGTTCATAGCCACTTTAAAGTTTATTTCAGCCAATTACACATTCATCAATCATAAATGAAGTTTTTTATTAGAATCAAAAGGCCGTCGTTTTCGTTTTTATTCGCTTTCCTCTTCTGTCTCAAAGTCTTTGCACAAGACCAGAAAGTAGATCGACTTTACTCTGTGGGTGAGGGTGAGCCCGGATATTCCGTGGCGGTATACCAAGGGGACAAGATCATTCTCGAAAGACAATACGGCAGTGCAGCTCTTGAATACGACATCCATATTTCCAGCGAAACTGTTTTCGATATAGGCTCTATTGGCAAGCAGTTTACGGCTGCAGCCATACTTCTGCTTGAACTGGAGGGAAAGCTGTCCCTGAGTGACCCTGTCTATAAATACATAGAAAATCTACCTCGATACAAATTGGGCGATCCGACTATTGAGCATTTGCTCAATCAAACCAGTGGAATCAGAGAGGTGGATCCTTTTTTAGAGGTTGCGGATATCTATTTTCGTGATTACAGATCGCAATCACAGATGGTGAATATTATCACCAAGATCGAAGATCTTGCTTTTGCGCCCGGAGATTACTTTTACTATACCAATGCCAACTACGTCTTGCTGGCATCTGTAATTGAACAGGCTTCAGGACAATCCTACACGAGCTACTTGGAAGAAAATATTTTTGACCCGCTTGGAATGGATCGCACCTTTGTAGATCGTAATGTCTACACGAAAATAAAAAATCGCGCACTCGGCTACACCGAAGATGAAGGCAGGTATTATAAGACAAATCTTTATTTTTTAAAATATGTAGGTGATGGACAGATACTGACTACGGCTCGCGATATGTTTAAATGGCATCAAAACCTGAAGCACTCGACCATTGGCTCACCGGAGCTCTGGAAGAAAATGTACACCAAAGCAATCCTCAACGATGGAACGACCATAAATTTTGGCTTGGGAGCAGAGTTTGAAACCCACAATGGATACGATGCTATGGGCTTCGATGGAATGATTCGTGCGGGGTTCGTTTCCAAATACTTGTACTTCCCGGTTCTGGATATGGCATTTTTTACTGCTCAGAACACTTTCGACTGGGAGTTTAGAGACCGATTCTTTCAATTTGTTGATTTGTACGTTCCAATGGCTGAGTCGAAAAGTCAACCTATACATCAATTTGAAGAGATCAATTTGACTAAACAGGAATTAGAGAAGTACGAGGGCAACTACTTGTTTTACCGCCACGACGAAGACCGCAAGGCCAACATTGTTCAGCTAAAGAACGACCAACTTTTTGTGTTTACCCTTGATGGTGATAGGGTTGCTAAATTGGTACCCATTGGCAATGATCAATTCTACTTCGGTGAAGATCGAGATGCTATTGTGACCTTTGGCATTAACGGTGACAAAAAGCATTATACTTATGATGAGCTTGATCATACAATTCCTTGGGTTTTCAATGAATATGAGCCATTCGAGCACTCCGACAGGGAGCTTAGAGAGTTTGAGGGAACCTATTACAATGAGGATTTTCAATTGAGTAAAAAACTTGAATTAGAAAATGGCGTACTCTTCTACTATTGGAAGAATGGTGCTTGGCGCGAAGAGATGACCTCGCTCTCAAAAGACTTGATGGAGATACCGAGTAGTCCAATCGAATTTATCAGAAACGGCAATAATCAGCTTAGCGGTTTTTCGATAATGGGCTTAGTTTTTCAAAAAATGTAAGCTGATTTTGATCCACTCCGTCATTGTATTTAACAACGTGAGGATAGAAACTGCGCATTGTTATAGTGGGATATCAAATAAATCCTAACTGGCAAAGGGTACATCAGTTCAACTTATCTTCGACCATTAAAAAAACCGATGACAGAACACCACTACGAACTCAGTGAAGAGGAAAGATTCATCACCTTGGATAAGCTTTTAAAACGAATGAACCTGGTTGGTTCGGGTAGTGAGGCTCGAGCTGCCATTGTCGACGGTATGGTGTCTGTAAATGGGAATGTCGAATCTCAAGGGCGCAAGGAGGTTAAAGCTGGAGATGATGTGATTTTTAATGGAAATTCGATTCAAGTAAGCTGAGGTTTGCTCAGCTCCTTGACTTCTTTCGCCTGCATGCGTGATTTGTGTATTTTGGCTTGAGCATTATTCTGCCAATATTCGATATTTCTATATGAATCCAAATAGCTACATCCGAATAGCCTTGTTCACCCTCGCCATATTGGTATTTCAATCTTGTTATTACAAACCTTTTATAGGTTATCAACTCAATAAGAAGGGCTTTAAGAATTTTAGCAAAGCCGAGAGAGTGGCGGGTGACAATGCCAATCCACAGCGCGATTATCATGTCAATCGCTACGACTGGGCGATAGAGATTTTTCCTGAGAAGAAGAAGATCTCGGGACGGATGGACATCACATTCACGGCAAGGGCAGCGCAGGACACCTTTCTCTTTGATCTTCAGAAAAGCTTGAAGATTGATTCAATCGCATCTTCCCACGGCAGCCCGTCGGTAAAACGAAAGGGAGATCTGCTCTACTTCATTTTCGATGAAGTCGTTCATACTGATACCCGTATTGAGCTGAGCATTGCTTACGCCGGCAAACCTGTAAATGTGGCAGGTGAAGGCCCCATTCAATGGAAGGAAGACGAGAAAGGACGAACTTGGATCTCTTCCGTAACGGAGGGAATTGGTCCGCATTTCATGATGCCTTGCAATGCCTTGCTTCGTGCCGAGCCCGATTCAGTGACCATTGCCGTTACCGTTCCCGATGATCTGGTCGTGGCCGCTAATGGTATGCTGACAAGTGTCGAAGACCACAGTGAGAACCAAACCAAGACATACACCCATGAGGTGGTAAACCGCATAAACATCTACAACATCTCCTTCAATGTGGGGCACTTTGTAGAGCTCGTTAAACCTTACACGGACATCAACGGCGTAGAGCGAGAACTGAGCTTTCAGGTATTGGACTACCACCGAGCGACTGCCGATACTTTCTACGATCAAACACCCATGGTACTCAAAGAGTTGGAAATGCTTTACGGTGCGTTTCCATTTTGGGAAGACGGCTGTAAGTTTATCGAATCCACTTTTTCGGCTATGGAGCACCAATCGGGAATAGCGATGGGCAATGACTATCGATACGACTGGAAGAATTACAATCTGACATTGATACACGAGCTGTCGCATGAGTGGTGGGGCAATAGCATCACGGGCTACGACTATTGCGACATCTGGATTCACGAAGGGATGGCTACCTATTCTGAAGCATTGGTGTTGGAAAAACTCTACGGTGCCGAAGGCTATGAGTTATTGATGAGATACAATGCTTACGGCACGGAGAATACCATTCCCATTCTCAAAGAATGCGACGTCCTTTACAACAGTTGGACGAATAGTGCAGATCAGGACATCTACGATAAAGGCGCCTTGATGATGCATTCACTGCGCAAAGTGGTGGATAATGATGACTTGTTTTTTGCAACTCTGAGAACGCTATCGGAAGATTTTCCGCATCAAAACCTTTCGACTATCGAACTCAGAGCACAGTTTAACGAGCTATTGGGTCAGGACTACAGCGATTTATTTGATTGGTATCTCCTAAAAGCCAAGCCACCTGTTTTGGAAGTTTTTCCCAACAAGGACTCGGGGCTGATTTACTACAGGTGGAGGGAAGATGTTCCTTTCTATCCCAATGGAGTGATTTACCTGAAGCGCGAAAAAGAAACCTTGTCTCTGGTGCCTACTACCGACTACCAATCGGTAAAAGTTAAGATCGGCGACAAGATTGAGTTTTTGCCAGAGAAGTCAATCTATCACATCATTGATTTTCGAAAGAAGAAGTAAAAAGAAACGAGAACCGTTGGAAGCAGAATTGTCCTACAATTTGTTCTTGATCCTTCTATGGCGGACTTCCTCCAATTTTTACCCTGCATCGAAAATCACTCGAACTGACAAGATTCACTTGTTGCTCATTATTATTCCCACCCCTTGTCTTGTATCTCCGCTTTGATCTCAGCTAAAAGCTCTTCGTAGTAAGGCTCGGATTGCTCAAAGGCTTGCGCCAATTCGTAAGACTTCATCAAATGCATTTTGGCTTTTTCGGGATTTCTTTCCGCGTAAAGCACATAAAGCTGCAGGTGGAAGTCATAATAGTTCGGATGGTGCTTCACCCCCTCTTCGTAAAGTGCTATGGTGTGCTCTTCATAATCACTGTTCCAATACCTGCTGGTAAGGCCGTTGAGTTCGTCAATCTCAGCGGGGTAATACGCACTGCCGACTTTTGAGGCTTCTTCGATCGTCTTCATCTCTTCCTCAACACTACCTGGTGTCTCCTTTAGTTTGTATTCCAAATCTACCATGGCTATCTCGCTAAATCTTCGGCTAAAAGGGTAGAAGAACTTTGATAGAAAATAGGGATTGGCCACGATGGGAACGGCATTGTGAGTAGACTCATTTGCTTCGTAGGTTAGGATGGAATCAAAAAGCTCGGGATGCTTTTCTTTCGTCTTATCGTATACCGCTCGATGGTAACTATCCTTGTCGTGGTCTGCGCTGCCTATGGAAATAGCAATTGAACTTGGATTGACATTCGGATTTCCGTCCAAGGCTTCCACCAATTCTCCAAAACTATCAAGGGGCGAGTGTGCCAGCACCGCACTGTAAAAACCCTCGCTTCTCAGCTGAGAATACAGCGAAAAGGAAGCCGTGAACGAGTGACCGATGATCATTCGATAGGAGCCCGGATGGTAAGGAGCTAGCGCGGCTTCTACCTCTTCGGTAATGAAGGTATGCAGGGGCAATGCGGGACCATCAAGACTATCGATAGCGCACTCAGTATACCTGTCCTTATGCGGAATGACCACTACGAGGGCAAAAGGGATTTCGTGGGTAGTGCTGAGGTATTTGAGATTGCTCAACACCGGTTCGGCGAACCACTCGTGCTGTCCGTCCAAGACATAGATCACGGGCACTTTCACATCCGGAGAGAGGTATTTGGTAAGATTGTGTTTGTGCACGTAGACGCTTCGTTCTTGACCAAAAGCCTCCGAATGAATGGTGAGCGTATCGATGGTTTGCGCGAGCATTACGCAAGGCAAAAGGAAGAGAGATAAGAGGATTGATTTCATGACTCAGGATTGGTTTGCGAAAAGTAAGAATTTCACTAAAATCAATAAGACAGATAATTTTCACGAAGTGAAAAAAAACGAGTTGTTGTTATCCTGGCTTACTCACCCTCATACAGCCTCAATCGATTTCTGAGCGTGGTCAGTTCATCGCGGAGCGCTCGCTCTTTTTCCAAAAGGTTAAACACCACGTCGATGCCTTCGAGGTTTACGTTCAGGTCGTAGTGCAGACGGATGATCTTCTCCAAATCGCTGATGCGGTCGCGGTGTATGCACTGGTCTTCCTCGACGATCTCGATTTGGATCAGCCCCATTTGGTTCAACGAATCCACAAAGGATAGTTCAATTTCGTATTGAGAACAAAGGGTGGTGATGGATATGAAATGCGCTTCGGTCGTCATTTTTGAATGCTTTGTAATTCCTTATAGAGTTCTTTTTCTCGGTCGCTGAGACCAGTGGGAGTTTGAAGGTTGTAGGTGACGATCAGGTCTCCGAACTGACCTTCCTTTTTATAAACGGGAAAGCCTTTTCCTTTCAGTCGTACTTTGGTGCCGTTCTTGGTCTCGGGTTTGATCTTCAGCTTCACTTTTCCGCCCATGGTGTCGGCTTCCACTTCTCCACCAAGAATGGCGGTGTAGAGGTCTATGTCCAGATCCTTGTATAAATTGTTGCCCTCGCGTTTGAAGGCCGTATCGTTATTGAGGATAAACTTGATGTACAAATCACCGTACGGGCCGCCGTTGATGCCCGGGCTTCCCTTGCCGGTGATTTTGATCACCTGACCGTTCTCCACTCCTGCGGGGATGGTTAATCGTATTTTTTTACCGTTGACGGTGAGCACCTGTTTTTGCGACGTGTAGACATCCGATAGGTTCAAGTGGAGCTCGGCATTGAAGTCCTGCCCTCTGAATTTGGTGCTCCTGCGGCCTGACGAAGCCCTACCGCCACCGCCAAACATCGATTCGAAAAAGTCGGAATAGTCACCGCCGCCGAAGTCGCCAGCGAAGCTTTGTCCGCCCGATTGGTATTGCGACTGCCGCTGCTGTTGCTGCTGCTCGTATTGTTTTTGGGCTTTCTCGTATTCCTCGCCGTGCTTCCAGTCCTTGCCGTACTTGTCGTATTTCTTGCGGTTTTCGGGATTGCTCAGCACCTCGTTGGCCTCGTTTATTTCCTTGAATTTCCGTTCCGCTTCCTTATCGTCGGGGTTGATATCGGGATGGTACTTTCGGGCCAGCTTTCGGTACGCCGATTTGATTTCCTTCTCCGTTGCCGTTTTGGAAATCCCTAAGATCTTGTAGTAATCAATAAATGCCATGGTTTGGTTTTATTCGGTTGAGTAAACCAAGTGGTCAGTGCACACGGATGCGCAAAAACCTTTGATGGATGCCGTTTAATCCTATACAGTTCGAGTGCTTACTTCTCTTTCATCGGGCAAGTTCTGAATCCGAATAAGGTGTAAAGCGGGCAAAAGCTTACCAAGCTGGTCAGAACGAATACGCCCGCCAATACCAAAAGGATGATTCCCAAAGTACCGCTGATAACGTTGGTGAAGAATAATGTGGCAACTACTGCAGCGATCAGAACTCTGATGATTCGATCGGCTGCTCCCATATTTCTTTTCATGATGTAATGTATTAGGGTGATGAATAAATTTAAAATGTCAAATACCAACTCTACATTGCTGCGAAACAGATTGATCTTCCTGCCTTGCAGCGGTTTTAAGTCCTATCAAATTTAGTGATTATATCGGTGGGGTGGAATGCCTTTTGGTTTTAACTTAGTTTTGGTGTGGGCGGCTTTGGGAGTTCTTTTTTATGCGTGGCTTTCGCTTTGGATTTCTGAGATTTGTAAATGAGAATTCTTCAATAAAATCATTACCTCCGTGTGTTGGATCACTTCCGATTAAGAAATAAACAAAAGGTTTAGAGCGAAGAGCGTGGTTTATTGAGGTGGCTGGCAGTCAAGCCAGTGGTTTACAGGATGCGCACCTACTTCCGCATCGCGGCTTCTTCTCTGGTTAAGCCTTGGTCATTCTTTTTGCACAGACCACAGTATTCGGCTTCGTTGTATTCGTTGCCACAGTGAGCACATCCCTTTGCGTTTTTCTTGGCTAAAGTCATCACCACAATAAGGCCTACCAATGGGGAGAGCACTAACCCAAGAAAGAAAGCAAGCCAAAATCCCCCTTTGCGGTTTGTGCCGGCAAAACCAACCAAGACGGCTAATATGATCCAAAAGGCTATCTGCATGTTCTACTTTTTCAGGTTTGATGATGACAGGCTTAATACTATCTCAACTGTTTCGGTTTCAAGCGTTGACCCGCATTTTCTGCCAGTTCTGAGATTCTCTTTTGCCTGGTTTCTTTTCGTTTGGCAGATACAACCCAGTACAATAAGATTTTTTTTGCAGAATTGCTCAGGCTGTCGAAGAATGACATTGCACCGTCGTATTTTGCCAAAGCTGATTTCAGATCGTCGGGTACAACGAGTGACTCAACTTGGTCTAAAAAAGTCCAAGAGCCATTCTCTTTCGCAATTTCAATGCTTTGGTATCCTGATTCTCGCATTAGCCCTTGGTCTATCAAGGCCTTTACTTTGTCTTTATTGATCTTCGACCAATTGCTTTTGGGTTTACGCTTGCTGAAGTACTGCTTGTACTTCTCACTGTCTATAGGCCTTGCTGTGCTATCTATCCAGCCAAAACAAAGAGCTTCATCTACGGATTCGCTCCAATTGAGGTTATGGTCAGGCGTGTGCTTCTTATAGAAGATTAGCCAAACGGATTCTTTCTTGTCGTGGTTTAATTCGAGCCATTTCCTCCAGTCATTCTTGTCGGCAGGGCAAAACTCTTCTGCATTTCTCATAGGTGGTATTGGATTCTGCTGAAGTCATAGAGCGAACCAGCGAAGTTAAAACGTGAGGGGGGAGTTAAGTGGATCATTCTCACTGTTTGGTTAGTTAACCATCTAAATCTAAAGAATAATAGTGAGGGCAAATGGTGAGGGTTTACTTCTCTAAAACAATATAAACTTTGCGACCATCCTCGGCTTTGCTATTATTCCAGATTAATTGATTTCCTTCAATCTGAACGACTTCTGTGAATTCTTCAGTTATGGTGAGTCTTTTGCCGTCTATGCCATGCTCGTGCAGGCTATCGTTTTTCCAACGGTTCGTTTGATACCTCAGGTAGAGGGAATCATCGGTGTGGTGCCATGTTCCCGTTATGATATTCGCACAAGTTGTCATGTAGAAAGTAGAATCCGTATTCAACTCCAATTCGGTACCGGTCGTAAAACCTTCATATCCTTCAAAGACGTACTTCCATCCCTTCTTGATCAGATTAGGATCTTCCGTTTTGTAGGTACCCGCAACTTCGGTTTGTTGAAAGGTGCATGCAGAGATGAACACCGGAAGAGCCGCTAATTGAATCAAGGCTTTCACTATTTTTCTAAAGTAGAGTGCAGAACTTGTCATGTCTCATTCAGCTTTGGTTTATCTCAAAGCTAGTGATTCCAAGTCAAATTGGGTTCAAGCAGGCTAACCGACTTGGTTGAGAAAGAGAATCCAAGAAGTTTGTGGGTGCTGATCAAGCGTCTCACGACTCTATCAGTCATTGTACACTCTCACCTGTTTGATATAGAGATCTCTATTGCCTCGATCTAGTTTGAACTCCACGTCCAAACCGAAGTCGAAGTACGATTTAGGTGTATAAGTATTCCTGATAAAGTACTTTTTTATGGCTTCAAGCTGATTCGCTAAAAATTGTATTTCGGCTTCCGTCATCACTAATTGATCGTCGTTCAAACTTGATTGAGTGATGATGTTGATCGTGTTTTTATCCTTGTACATGTTTTCTGTATCGTTCGGATAGCAGATAAACTGATCGTTGGTAATGCCTTGTGATGGTTTCACTACATTTTCATTCCCCAATTGAGCATTGACTACAAACCCCGAACTCTCCGGACGGTAAAGGTTTTTTGTAATCGCTACGCCGTTTACCTCCTCATGGGGAAAAGACCGATGGACGAGTATACCCATATAAACAGATTCGTGAGCGATATTGTAGTATTCGCGCTCTGAGTAGGCTTCGAAAGACCATAGGCTGGCCCACACTTTTTTTATCGCTTTTTCAAAGGTCTTCTTGTCGTCATTTAGAATTCCCGTTTTTGAAGTGTACAATCCTGCTCCTGAAAATCCTTTTGCATCCTCAGCATTGGTAGATGAGCGAAATCTCATTCGTGTAAATTCAGGATTTCGCATCACTTTATCGGTTATGCTCTTTAGCAGAACAGAGTCTACAGGGGCTGATTTAATGGCCTCTCTGATATTGCCCAGCAATAATTTCAAGGAGTCATTGCGAATGATTTGATTCTCTCTGGTTCGCAAATCCTCGATCAATTGATTCGCTTGACAGGTGTTAACGTGTTCGTTGTAGAAATGGAAGGGAATGACAAAGGCAGATTCGGGCACTTTAAATTCATGAATCTGACTCAGTTGATATAAGGTTCCAAAATTGCAGGCTTTATGACCTGTGTATTTGTAGGACTTCTCGTTGAGGTTTTCAATGCTTATGAGTGAATCCACATCGAGGTCGAATTTTAAGGCTGTTTTCCTCTTGTTGGATTTGGGAGCCTTTATCTTCTTGGCCTCTTCAAGCTTGAAAGTGTCGCTCATAACGGTATAGCAAACCTTTTGACCGTTGAGTTGAAGTAGTGTTGAGTCTTTAAAAGCCGATTTGTAAGCGCTTACGGGAATCTTTCTGTTTTGACCTAGAATGGTCAAATGACTTAACGGCGTTTGAAATTCATTTACCAGAATACCCGCCACCTGAGGTAAGACCAATGGAGTTTCATTGAGCACAATAATATCCATTGGATTGATTTCATCCTGTTGTTGTTTCAGGTCATCAATAAAATGCAGGATTCCGCAGCTTTTGTATTTACTGATGGCCTGGTAGCTCAAGTTGCGATAGATGTCAGAAGGATTGAGCAAGGGGACAGTTTGGCTAAGAGAGGAACTCATGCTTTGCAATCTGGTATTGTTGAGGAGTATATGTAAATCGGTCTTTATAAAAGTTGATTTGGAAACTACATTCCACAGAAAAACCAGATCCTCTTCAGTCATTAAATCCACTGGTGAAATCTCTAGAGCATATATCCCTAAAGAGCGGTAGTAGTTAATATTGGCAAGCAGGTACTTCCTTCGCGGGTCATTCGAATAGTTAATTCTGTTGAACTGTTCCAATTGAACATTAGGCTCTAGTCTGAAGCCACAGAACTCATGATGGTATTTGAAGTATTTGGAATTGATGTAATAGACCTGCTTGTCCTTCAAATCATAGAGGAGCTTCAGCGCTGAAACACCTCCATATTTCTTAACTAGTGGAAGTCCGGAAAAATCGTCGAAATCTGCCTTGCTATCTAACGTACCGGCAGATGTTTGACCGCAGATGCTCGTGGATAGTAGAAACAGAAAAAAGAATAAAATCAACCTTTCCAGCATCGGTGTTTTTGTTGAATACTTTTTATCCAAAGGCGACACGACTAATTGAAGGAGTCCCAATCAATCCAGTTACCACGTCGGGAAGATAGACTGAATTCGCTCAACCAATCGGTTCCGTTTTATCTTCGGTACGATGCTGCGAAATGCTTTCAATTCATGTGAAGTAAAAAAAGTTTGTAGCCGAGTTGGATAGGAAATCAGGTTGAACTCATGACGATTTCAAAAGCACATTTACCATCGTTTTTATAAATGCCGAGCAAGCTTGGAAGTACAGCCCCCGCGCCAATACGAAGTGATCCCGGGATAACCCACAGAAAGTATGTAGCACTTAAGAATACACCTGATACAATTCCTACTGCTATCATTATCCCTCCTGCCATAATTAAAGCACCACCAAGCAGCACGGGAATCCACACATTCACGCGCTTGAGCTCAGCAATATCTGCCAAGCTGATCAATTCACCTTTTATAGAAATAGTGCTGTCGCCTTTTACTCTAAACGGACCTTTCAACTTTCGTCCATCTTCGGTCTCTACTTTTATTCGTTGGTTCTCTTCAATGACCACCTCTCTTTGCGATTTCCCATGGGTGATCTTGATTGCAGGCTCTTGGGCAAAGATTAAGTTAAACAACAACAGACCAAATAATAGAAGAATCTGTTTTTTCATCGTGCGTCTCGCTTACTAGTTCCGGCTAGCCTTCTTGGCCTCCTCTAGGATTTTTTTAGCGCGATCAAAGTCATCGGCTGCCACGTGCAGTTCCACGCTATTTTGAGGTACTCCAAAACCCGCTACTCTGGCTGATTCTACATTATCTTTCGTAAAGATGGCGATACTATTGTCTTCCAAAAGGGCGGCAATCCGACTCACTTCTATTGAGCTTCCTGTCAATAATTTGACTAGTTTGTTGTTTTCCATATTGTTTCAATTATTGTCAATAGCAGAAGGTACCATTTATTGACATATCTACCATCAAACACTTTCTTTATTTCTCCCTTTCAAAAAGGATCAACTCCACCCGTTTTCATTCACGCCACCATTTTCTCAATCTGCTTTTTGGTGTAAAAGAAGCGAGCAATTCCTACCGCTAGAATAAGGACAGCCATAGCGATAAAGAAATATCCTAAGATGGCTAGCTTGTCGAAGAGTTCGATTTTGAGAATGGCCATTCCCGATCCCAGAAAAACAACAAAAGTTCTGAAGTAAGCAAGGAAGGTGCGTTCATTCGCAAGCTTGGTACGCTCCAGCGCCAGCAGGTCGGTTCGGTTCATTTCGTTTTGAGCCATGACAAGGATTGTTGTAGCGAAGGTAGAAGGTTTTTGAAACTCTCTCGAACGGGCCTATCCAAAACCAGCCCGATGTTTTACATCGTCTTTCTCCCGACGAAACGAATGACCTTGGCGATCCCATTGTGGTATTCACCTTCACTTAAATCGGTTTCTACTTCTGCCAATTCTAAAACCTCAAAATTTGGAAAATCACGGATTATGCTTTCTTCTGAAAAAAGCATTTCTTTTTTAGCCGGACCGCCAATACCGGGATTCTTTTCTCTGAGTGGAAGGTTGCTTTTACTAAAACCTTCGAGGATGACCAGACCATTGGGTTCCATCAATCGTGCAATTGTCTTGTGGTATTCCGACAAGAGATGCCGCGGGAAGTGTGCGTAGATCAAAGCTGCGGCATCAAAATGGTTGTCGGGAAAATCCATTTCCATAAAATCGCCCACCAGGTAATCGATACTCACCTTTTCTGCTTGTGCCAATTGCAGAGCTTTGTTTCTCCCTTCTACACTTATGTCAAAAGCAGTGACTTCCAAACCTAACTTGGCGGCGTAAACACCATTTCTGCCCTCGCCCTCGGCAGGCATCAGAATACGGCCTTTAGGCCTGTATTTCTCTAAAGAAGTCTTGAAGAAATCATTGGGCGCTTTTCCATAGGCGTATGTTGCAGCGCTGTATCGGTTGTCCCACATTTCTTTCATAAAGCTGTATTAAGGTGATTTCGTGTAATTGCCGTAGAGGCTTAAAACTATGGCCGATGCAGAAATCAATGTCATGATCGTACCGGGTACGAAGTTAACGAAGCCACCCAGATCCAAAAAGAGGAAATAGCCCAAATCAGCCAAGCCCCCGACAAGCGCTGCGAGGAAGATGGCATTCTTTTTTCCTTTCCAAACATGTAAGGCCGAAACGAAAGTGATGATGCCAATCCATAAGAGATTGAACCCGTGCTGACCGATTACGGCACCTGCGGCATCGTGGTAATCCATTTTGAGGAGATCAGGATCTACCGCATCGGCTATGCCGGTAAGCGAAGCACTGATATTCCCTGTCAGTACACCTTTCATGGTCATTACGCCTGCAAGAATGTGTACCAGTCCCCAGATGATCCATAAGACGGCAGAAACTTTAAATAGAGCGGAAGCTTTCATAAGAATTGTTGTTTTGAATTAAATGTCAAGTCCCGACAGGGAAGGTTTTCTAAGCATAGTGCCTACATAAAGGAGCGTTGTAATAATTATAGCAGGAACAGGTATGCCGCCATTTATAATCACCTCCGCAAGTAGTGCACCACCCATAAAGCCGAGTAATAGAAAGAATCCCATGTTCATTGTCTTTGGAATCCAATACAGAAAGATTAAGGTCAATTCCAAGCCACCGATCAGTTGCATAGAGTTTTCCCAATTGGGCAATTTGGCAAAATTTTGAGCCATTTCTTCTGTACCTGTTAGTTTGGTAATTCCCGCCATAATTATCATCAACGAGGGCATAGCCGATATCACGTATCCTGCAATCCTTCTGATTTTACCGATTTCTTCTTCGTGTAGTTTTTTCATTTCCTGAATGGTAAAGGTTTATTAGGATCAAAGGTGCGGCTGCATAAACTGCCCTGCATTGATCTAGATCAAGAAAAGACGCGAGGCTTATTTCTGCCCTACCAATTGGTGGCGTACTCGACTGAGGGCTTCAGGGGTGATACCCAGATAAGAGGCGATCATGCGCTGAGGAACGCGCTGAACGATGTCGGGATAGGTTTCTATAAAGTCAAGGTACCGATCCATGGCTGTGGCACTCATGAGCATGATCACCCTGCGCTGCAGTACAGAAAGACGGTTGATCAGACTCTGTGAATCCTTAGTATGTTTCATATCCTTTTCCCTCTCTATAAGCGTAGCATCTTCGAGCACATCTATAAAAAGTTGAGCCGGTATATCAGCAGGGTTGGTGTCGGCAATAATCCAACCTTCAGGTGCAAAGAGATAGATGTGCTCTTTTCCCTTTTCATCGATAGTATAGCTGCGTAGTAACCCCGTTTGCACCACGTATACTTTCGTATTCAGGTCGCCTATTCGTTGCAGGATTTCTCCTTTTTTTACGGTGATGGTTTTTGGGGGCATCGGGAGAGGTCTTTATGGATCTAAAGGTAGCATCCTCATCCGCTCCAATTGAAAAGTCAGTACTTCTTCACCGCGCTCTATTGTCATCTCAATCACATCTCTTTCTTTAAATCTGATTTCTCTAGAATTGACCAATTCGCAAATCAAATCGCTGGCATCAGCCGAAAAGTCGTACTCGTCAATCTTGAGAATTCGGTCACCGATTTCAAGTTTTCCGTCGGCCGCAGAGCCATTGTAAATAGAACCGATTTCCATTCCTCCATTCACCAAGTTTACTCCATATCCGTGACTATTCAATGTGCTGTTTTCATAGGGAGATACAGATTTCATATAGATCTTTCTGTTCTTCCAATCGAGGACTACATCGTAATGTTTGAAGAATGCATTTCCAAAATTATCGGAGTGTGCATCGAAGGCGACTATACTATTGGGTACAGTCAAGTTGCTAAGCTCCATGGTGTCAATCACCGCATAGAAAATCGTGTCGGCGAGAGCTTTTCCTCCTACGCCATAGCTCGTTGCTCCGAGCTCCCATGTAGTGGAAATGGGTTTCCTTTTTTGTGCCTCTCTCAGGTAGTTTAGTGGGAATGAGAACTCCTTGTTCGAACCCGTATCGAAAATCATATTTTTTGCCGTTACCCCGCCAAACGAAATATCGATTATGGGAGTGCCTGTCATCTTTACATCAAAGGGGAGAACAGCATAACTACTGTCTATCCCAAAATCGTTAAGGTCGGAGCTCAAGCTCATGGTCTCATTCTCATAATCTATTTTCCAAAAGGCTTGTCGCATCAGGTTAGCACCTATAATGCCATCTATTTCCAAGCATTTAAAAATGTCTGATGCGCTCAAGTTCTGAATTACTGCACCGGTATTTTTAAAGTGGACCCCACCCACATTGATATCCTCCAAGCGCACAAATGCGTTGCCTTTCGTGGAGTTTCCTCCAGAGTCTTTCACACCGCCTTTAGTTTCGGTAACGAGATTTAGCCTTTCGGCCAATTTCTCTGAAACCAGATTGGGCGCCCCCGTGTCGAATAGAAACCAAGCCTTTTCACCATTCACTTCCACATTAATAAAGCAGAGCCCACCACGATATTCAAAAGGCACGGTCACATTGAATTTCTCTTGTTCAACCGAGCCCTCTTGCATGAGTTTAAAAACCTTTGACGATTGACAGCTACTGAGAAATATGAGAAGCAACGCCAAATAAGCTTGGTTAAAAACAGTCCTTGCGCTGAGTGATGTACGGGGGCTTTTTCGAAATAGGATGTTCACTGTACTCGCGATTTGAATTTTCCCCAAAGAAAAGCATAGTTCGATTTACAGGACCTATATTACTCAGTGGGAGTATTCGAATTGAAAATGTCTCTGAACAGTTTCCATCGTCCGTCTTCTTTTTTCCAAAGCACGATGTACTTTTCTTCGGCCACGGCATCATCGCCAACGTAAAGCGTGAGCTCGCCTACTTCTGCGAGTAAAGCTTCTGTTCCGTAGACTTCTTCCAGTCTGATGTCAACAGCGGTAATACCTGATTGAACAATGCCTGACATGGCGGATTGAATGGCCGCTCTTCCCTTAACTGCAGGTGCTCCTGAGTTCATGAATTGCGCATCGACGGTATAAGAGTTGGCTAATCCGACAGAATCGCCTGCGGCAACTAGGGCGGCAAAGTTTTTATTGGCTTCTTCAATCTCTGCTTTAGCGGCTTCGAGATCAAATTCAGGAACGATTTCCTCTACAACTTCTATCTCCACTTCTTCAGTTGGCTGCTCGCAGCTTTGAAGTCCAATGCTTAACGTGAAAAGGGCAAGAAATGCAATGAATGAATGAGGAAAGAAAGCTGATTTTTTCATGGGTTTGGTTTGTTCAAGGGTTTAGAGTAGGACTTCAAAAAGTTCGGTTGAAGTTAAGGCAATTTGTCGTTAAAGTATTAAACCAATTGCTAGAGCCAGTTCCTGTCAGGACTCGCTGTTTTAAGTCGTACCTATCCTAGTTTGTAACGAAGGCTTTCCCGGTTTTTGAATCAGATCGATTCAACCCTACTTTATGAGTGGTGCAAATGCATCATGAAATCTTCATTTTTCTGCCCCGCATCAGAAATGGGGATTATTGAGAACTCAATTCTCTCAAACCAAACATAGTTGGCAACTGTATTTTTCCATTGAGTCTTGTGTAACATTAGTCACACGGAATGCCCTTTGTAACGTGGGTTACCTGAAGCCGAGTTAAGTAACATTGGTTACTAAGCTCGGCGTTCTATGCCTCTACTTTTGCGCTTTAATTCATAACCGAGGGCTTTTCAAAAGCATTCATTTGATCAGCCCGAAATCAAAATTCATTGTGAAAATATGAGGCATCGGATAGCATTGGTTTGGATCTTTCTCTACACGGGTTCAGGTCTTTTTTCTCAGGATACGGTTTCAATTTCAAACGCAAATGTCCTGGCGGAAATACAAGAGTCAAATCTCCAAGTAAGACTCGCTCAGAGTGATTTCGAATCGGCTCAGGCTGATTATCGTCAGTCGAATGCCCTGTTCTTGCCCAATATCAGCGCTTCTTATTCGGCTATACTCACCACAAATCCATTGATGGCTTTTGGCTCAAAGCTGAATCAGGAAATATTGACGCAAAGCGATTTTAATCCTGATTTGCTCAACGACCCCGATCAAATTGACAACTACGCCACGATGATTGAGGTACAGCAACCTCTCATTAACATGGATGGGCTTTTTGAACGACAAGCGGCAAAAAGTAAAATGGATGCCTATGAGCTGAAGGCTCAACGCACAGGCGAATACCTCAATCTGGAATCGCAAAAAGCCTACATGCAATTGCAGATAGCCTATAAGGCCGTGGAAGTGCTGCGCAAAGCTGATGCTACTGCCGACGCCAACCTGAAGTTAGTACAAGACTATTACGATCAGGGCCTTTTGCAAAAGATGGATTTGCTCGATGTAGAAGTGCGCGTAAATCAAGTGAAAAACCAACTTCAGATGGCTCTGAGTAATTTGCAAAATGCCTCCGACTACCTCGCTTTTCTTTTGAATCAAGATATGTCGGGTAAGGTATATCAACCAACGGAAGACTTGAACGCTGAGATGGAATCGTTGGAATCGATTGCGATGGTACCCGAATTCCGAAAGGATATTCTGGCAGTGGAAAAGTCAGCTGAAGCCTATGGCAAAATGCTCCAATCAGAAAAGATGGGCTTTCTACCGCGTCTCAATGCATTCGGAAACTACCAAATATACGATGGCGATCCATTTGGATTTGGTGCCAATGGATACCTCGTCGGAGCCAGTTTGTCCTGGTCGCTTTTCGATGGGTACAAATCCATCGGGAAATACCAAAAGTCGAAAGTGGAATATGCCAAAGCTCAGACAGAAGCACAACAGTATCGCAACCAGAGTCAAATGGAGTTAAACCAGGCCAATCGTCAGCTTGAAGACGCTTCAAACAAACTCAACAATAGCCGGTTGGCCTTCGAGCAGGCCGAGGAAGCTTACCGCATCAGAAGCGATCGCTTCAAGGAAGGATTAATGAAAACTACGGATTTATTGATGTCTGAAACGCAGATGTTCAAAAAGGAACTCGAATACCTACAAGCAATTTTCGAATTTAATTACAGCAAAAAGTACCTCGAATTTTTAACCCGCTAGAAATGGTCAACACTATGAAAAATATACACAAAAGCATTTTTGGTCTCAGTTTACTCTTGTTCGCTGCAGGATGCTCGCACGAGGCAGAAAAAAGCACGATTGAATCTCCATCCATAGCCGTAAAAGTTCAGAAGGCCTCAGGAGGTGAAAACACGCGATACATCTCGGCAACGGGACAAGTAGAAGCTACAAAAAGCGCCAATCTCAGCACCCGAATGATGGGCTACGTTCAAGACCTTCCGGTAAAGACGGGTCAAAATGTCAATAAAGGCGATTTGTTGATCAGCGTTTCCAACACGGATTTGCTGGCCAAAAAAGGACAGGTTGAAGCAGGCGTGATGCAAGCTGAGGCTGCCTTTAAAAATGCCGAAAGGGATTACGAACGCTTTCAGGCCTTGTTTGCCAAGAAGAGTGCTTCCCAAAAGGAGCTCGACGATATGACTACCCGCTACGAGATGGCCAAGGCCGGACTTGAAGTGGCCCGTCAAATGGAAAATGAAGTCAATGCACAGTTTTCGTACGCCAATATCAGAGCTCCCTTCAGCGGTGTGGTGATCAACACTTTCGTGAAAGAAGGAGATATGGCCAATCCGGGAATGCCCTTGGTGAGTATGGAAGCTCCTGGCAAAATGCAAATCGTGGCTATGGTTTCAGAGTCGGAAATAAAATACGTTCGCGAAGGATTGGCAGCAGATATTTCGCTCAAATCCTTAGGCAAAACGATAGAAGGTACGGTGAGTGAAGTGAGCCTTTCGGCAAAAAACACGGGAGGCCAATATGTGGTGAAGATCGATATGGAATCAGATAGCTCCGTATTTGCCGGTATGTATGCCAATGTGCGAATCCATGCCAATAGAAAGAACAATCAAATAGAAAACGAAAGTGTGTGGATACCTGAAGCTGCCCTCGTTCACCAAGGACAACTCACGGGAGTCTACACCATTGGAAATGAAAATGCAGCCATTTTACGCTGGCTCAGAACGGGTAGAAATAACGGTGAAGAGGTCGAGGTACTTTCGGGCTTAAAGTCTGATGAAACAATTATCGTCTCAGCCGAAGGTCGTTTATACAATGGCGTCACAGTTACATTTTAATTTTTGCTGAAACTCAACTAGACGAACACGCGCGTGAGGGATAGAAGCATTTATCCTTTTTGGCCTTTTCAGCCAAAAAGATAGTAGCGGATAGCCCGGCCCGAAGGGACACGCCCAAAGAAATATAAAGACATGCAAGAAGGAATATCGGGTAAAATTGCCAACTTCTTTATCAATTCCAAGCTGACCATTTTGCTGATGATCGGACTGATGGTGATCGGGGTGTACAGCTCTACGCTCATCCCTCGTGAGGAGGAACCGCAGATCGTAGTGCCCATGGCCGACGTGATGATAGGTTATCCGGGGGCCAATCCTCAGGAGGTGGAAAGTCGCGTAATCGTGCCCCTGGAGAAGGTGCTCGCCAATATTAAGGGTGTGGAACACCTGCATAGCTCGGCGATGAATGGAATGGGGATGATCATCGTTCAGTTTTACGTGGGAGAGGATGTGGAGCGTTCATACGTCAATCTGTACGATGCATTGATGAAGAACCGCCACCTGTTTCCCGAGGGCGTTTTTGAACCTATTGTAAAAACCCGCTCCATTGACGATGTGCCGATGTTGGGGCTGACATTGTGGAGTGAGAACTACGACGATTTTGAGATTCGGGAAATGGCTGAGGAGCTGGTGACTGAGATCAAAAAAGTAGAGGATGTGGCCATTACCAATATCATCGGTGGGCGAAATCGCGAACTGCGCGTGGTGCTCGACAAGGATAAAATGGCCGAAAGCGGGATAGATGCATTGGGAATAATCGAGATGATCAAGGCCAATAATTATAGCTCACAATCGGGTCGTTTTAATAGCGGCGACGAAGAGTTTTTGGTTACCACGGGGCAGTTTTTGGGCTCTGCCGAAGATGTGGGAAACATCGTGGTTGGCGTGCATCAAAATATGCCCGTTTACCTCAATCAAATTGCAAGCGTTGAAGACGGGCCAGAAGTGCCTGCCACTTACGTTTCTTTTGGCTACGGCTCTGCCCAAGAGGCACATGCAAATGCTCCGTCTGAATATCCTGCCGTGACCATTTCGGTGGCCAAGGTGAAGGGTGCAGATGCCATGAAAATCTCGGAAAAAATTCTGGATAGAGTAGAGGGCTTGAAGCTTTCGCTCATACCCGATGATCTCAATATTGAAGTAAGCCGTAACTATGGGGAAACGGCATCGCACAAGGTAAGCGAGCTTTTGCTACACCTTGGGGTGGCCATTTTGGCCGTTACCATTTTGGTGATGTTTGCCATGGGATGGCGCGGTGGTTTGGTGGTGTTTTTCTCTGTTCCACTCACCTTTGCGCTTACGCTGTTTAGCTACTACATGCTGGGATATACCCTAAACAGGATTACCCTTTTTGCCTTGGTTTTTGTGGTGGGAATTGTGGTGGACGACAGCATCATTATCGCTGAGAACATGCACCGCCACTTCAAGATGAAGCGCCTGCCGTTTAAACAAGCCGCCATCTACGCCATCAACGAAGTAGGGAACCCTACGATACTGGCCACCTTTACCGTAATCGCAGCGATTTTGCCGATGGCTTTTGTGTCGGGAATGATGGGGCCTTATATGAGCCCAATGCCGATCGGTGCATCCATCGCCATGATATTATCGCTCTTTGTAGCATTGACCATTACGCCTTATCTGGGCTATTACCTCCTTCGCGAGAAAGATTCTCAAGAGCACAAAGAAGCGGAAGGAATGGAAACGGGCTGGATTTACCGTGTGTACAAAAAGATAGAGCAGCCAATGCTCGACAGTTCTTCCAAACGCTATATTATGCTTGGGATTACAGTGGTGTTATTGTTGGGTTCGGTAGGGATGTTTTTCACCAAATCGGTGGCTGTAAAAATGCTTCCATTCGATAACAAAAACGAATTTCAGGTGGTGATAGATATGCCCGAGGGAACCACGCTGGAACGCACGGCGGCTGTGACCAAGGAGATCGCTCAGTACCTGTCTACGGTTCCCGAGATTGTGAATTACCAGAACTATGTGGGTACTTCTGCACCGATCACTTTCAACGGATTGGTAAGGCATTACGATATGCGTTCTACCAGCAATGTGGCCGACATACAAGTGAATCTCTTGCACAAAGGCGAGCGCTCCGATCAGAGTCACGACATTGCCAAGCGGGTGCGTCCGGAAGTGCAAAAAATCGCTGCCCGATACGGAGCGAACGTGAAGATTGTAGAGGTACCACCAGGGCCTCCCGTTCTTTCCACTTTGGTGGCTGAGATTTATGGCCCCGATTACGATGGGCAAATAAAAGTCGCTCAAAGTGTGATCGATATTCTGGACAGTACAGATGCCGTGGTAGATATCGACTGGCGAGTGGAAGCTCCACAAACCGAATACAGATTGGTGGTAGACAATGAGAAGGCCATGCTTAATGGAGTGGCTCCTGCACAAGTGGTGGGAAACATTACCTACGTACTCGGCGAGCATACGGTATCGAATTTATATGATGAGAACTCCAGCGACCCTGTCGGAATCGTTCTGGCCCTGGATGATCGGGATAAAACCGATCTGCAGGCTATTCAGAACTTGCAAGTGAAAGGACAAGCGGGCAATATGGTGCCGATGAGTTCATTGGTGCGGATAGAGGAAAACACCTTGAAGCATTCCATTTACCGCAAGGATCAGAAAAGGGTGGTATACGTAATGGCCGATATGGCGGGAGGACTGGAAAGTCCGGTGTATGCCATTTTGGGGATGGAAGAGAAGTTGAAGGAAATTAAACTTCCGGAGGGCTACACCATGAATGAAATGTACATGGGCCAACCCGAAGACGAGCAAAACTACACCGTAAAGTGGGATGGCGAATGGCAGATTACGCTGGAAGTATTCCGAGACTTGGGAGCGGCCTTTTTGGTGGTGATTATTGTGATTTACATGTTGATCGTCGGATGGTTCCAGAATTTTAAAACCCCTCTGGTGATGATGGTAGCTATTCCGCTGTCTTTGGTGGGAATTGTGTTGGGGCACTGGATTTTGGGTGCCTTCTTTACCGCGACTTCTTTTATCGGAATGATTGCCTTGGCGGGAGTAATGGTTCGGAACTCCGTGCTGCTCATCGACTTTATTGAAATCAGATTGAAAGAAGGCGTTCCGATGAAACGCGCGATAATCGATGCGGGTGCGGTGCGAACTACGCCTATTCTGCTCACCACGGGAGCTGTAGTGATCGGAGCTTCTATTATTCTGTTCGACCCGATTTTCCAAGGATTGGCCATTTCATTGGTGGCAGGAGCCATAGTGTCCACCTTGTTAACCCTGATTGTGGTTCCACTTATTTACTACATGACGGAGTATAAAAAATGGGAAAAGATTCACGCCGAAATGAAAGGTGAGTAAGCAATTAAAACCAAAGGATATGAAGTTTTTAGTCATCACAGCCATTAGCGCATACGAGACGGATGTAAAGCACATCCTCAAGAAGTGCAAGGTTCAAACCTTTTCCTTTCACGAAATAGCGGGTTATAAAACCCACGAAGAGGCCGAGGAAGTTCCGCATTGGTTTGCGGGGGATGAGTCACATACCACACAGTCTGTTATGTTTTATGTTTTTGCTTCCGCAGAAATGGCTGATTGTGTTTTCAAGGAAGTAAATCACGCGAATTCCAAACAAGAATTTGAGTCAAAAATTCACCTTGTTTCACTCAATGTGGAGCAGTCAAATATCCAATAGATCATGATCAATCGAATCGTTCACGCCGTAGCTGGCAGTTTTATTCTGATAAGTTTAATTCTGGCCATTTCCGTTAATATCAATTGGCTTTGGTTTACCGCTTTTGTAGGAGCCAATTTGCTTCAATCTTCATTTACCCAATGGTGCTTGATGGAAAAGATTTTGAAGGGAATCGGAGTAAAAGATACACCAAGAGGAAGCCTGTAATCGTAAAAGAGTGCACTGACTAAACCCATTAAGATGAAGGGTGGAGCTTAAACTACTTTGAGATTTCCAGCATCATATTTCGAAGAGTACCTGTCTTTCCCATCGGAAGGGCAGGTTTTTTTTTGGAGTGATGAGGTCGGTGCCTTCGAGTGCTATCAAATCAAATTAATCTGCCACACTCCACCTGATTCTTCCACTTTAGAAGGGGAATGATCTCTGAGAACCGATGATCATAAAGTTGATCGGAATCTTCCAGTCTTCCAATAATCTGTTGATGAAAATTAATTTTATCAATCGACCTTTTTCTAAAATTCATATTTTACAGGCCTAATTGACTATAAACCATTATTAAACCTAATCATTACAACTATGAAAAAGTTAGTAGCAGAGTTTATTGGAACTGGATGGCTCGTCTTGGGCGGTTGTGGAAGTGCTGTTTTGGCTGCGGGATATCCTGAGCTGGGAATTGGTTTTGCAGGAGTGGCTCTTGCCTTTGGTCTTACCGTGCTTACTATGGCATATGCCATCGGCCACATCTCAGGCTGTCATTTGAATCCTGCCGTTACCATCGGGCTTTGGTCGGGTGGACGTTTTCCCGCTAAAGACATTCCGGGATATATCATTGCTCAGGTTCTTGGAGGAATTGCGGGAGCAGGAATTCTTTACGTCATTGCTTCAGGTGCTCCCGGCTTCGAATTGGGTGGCTTTGCTGCCAATGGATATGGAGATCACTCTCCCGGTGGATACGGTATGGTGGCCGCACTTACCATTGAGATCGTCATGACATTCTTCTTTTTGATGATTATTCTTGGTGCCACACATTCAAAGGCGCCTGTCGGCTTTGCCGGACTAGCGATTGGTTTGGGGCTTACGCTTATTCACTTGATTAGTATTCCCGTTACCAATACCTCTGTAAATCCTGCCAGAAGTACGAGCCAAGCACTTTTCGTCGGAGATTGGGCTACCGGCCAATTATGGCTCTTTTGGGTAGCACCAATAGTCGGAGCTGTGCTTGCCGGGCTAGTGTATAAGTTTATTTCTCCTGAGGCGGATGTCGCCCCGGATATTGAGGGACACGCATAAGCTCAAGAGTGTTTTCTGTACAAAGCTTGCTACGAAGGTGGCGAGCTTTTTTTGTTTTCAGTAAAAAATCGTATTCCGAAAAATCAAAGCAGCCATTCCTGCCAGGAGGATGAGAACCACGGCGAAGGTTGCCATCACTCGCTGCTCAAATTTCCAATTTTTTATTAGTGGAATCTTTGCAGTGAACTTTTCCAAGTGCAGCATTAGTACGGAGTGGTTCGGTACTTCTTCTATTACATATCCATGTCGAATCAAAAGGGTTCGGGCTTTTAATGCATCGTATTGACCTACCTGCAATTCAGTACCTTCTAAAAAATCGGTCATGGCATAGTAGTAGCTTCTGACCATTTCTTCTTTGATAAAACAGTGAATTCCTCTTGATTCCAAAAATGCTCTGGCGATATATGCCTCTCCAATGGCACCGAAGACTCCTATTGTGGTCGGTTTTCCATTAAGAGGTGTTCTCATGGGTAGATGGAGTTCTAATCAATTTTTACAAAAGGAACTGATTCGGCTGAATCATCACTTCGGTACATAGCCACATAAGAACCTGCAGGCAAATTATCCAATGAGATGATGGTTCTGGCACCTACTGTATTTTGCGAAAGCACCTTTACACCCGTAACCGAGAATATTTCGATCACGGCTTGATCTGTGATGGAGGACTCCACCATTAGTACATCTTGAGCAGGATTAGGGTAGATCTTCAATTGAATGCCTTCTGCATTGCGCGTGGAAGTAGGATTTCCCTCTTGGTACACTCGAATGTAGTCCAGTATCATTTCACTCTCTTGAAAAGACGAACTCACGTTTTCTTCCATGGCAATATTTAGCAAAATGTATTGATCTTCCGTATAAGGCCAAGTTTCAGGGTTTTGATCTTCAGGGGCATATACGTAGTAGACGGATCCATCCAGGCTGAATTTAATAGCTTCCGGGGACCACTCCATTTCATAGAGGTGATAGTCTTGGGAAACATTCTCGTCAAAAATCGTTGCGTGATTTTCGGTAGCTCCATATGATGAAGGCGTGTGCAACGCTGCAGAAACAATGTTTTGATTGTAGCCCCAATGTTCCATAATATCGATTTCACCGCATTCGGGCCATCCTGTTGTTCCAAATTCATCAGCCCAGTAGCCGCCTTCTTCAGCAATATTTTTTCCCAACATCCAGATGGCAGGCCATGTTCCTCCTCCTTCCGGTAAAATGGCTCTCGCAACTACCCGGCCGTAGGTGAAGGCGAATTTCGAATTTAATCTAGCTGAAGTGAATTCCCTAGTTAACCCTTGATCAGTAAACGTTTCTCGTTTGGCTGCGATATGAAGATTTCCATCGGTTACATAAGAATTTTCAATGCGATCCGTGTAGTGTTGCGATTCGCCGTTAAACCAACCCCAACTATTGGGAAGAAGTGTTTGATGATGCCAATTTGCAGGGTTCACCACACCGTCCATTTCAAATTCATCTGACCAAACCAAGTTGTTGTAGATGGATGTGGTTGGATTCGCATCGGGGTCCAAAACCCCATCATATGAAAAATCATCAATGTAAGCGGTGACGAGATCGTTGTTTGCCTCTCCATTGATTTGGATCAATACTCGATTTAAGTCGAATCGCTCAATTGGTGGGGGGGAAGCACTATTCTGGTTGTTGAACTCGTTAGTCGAAAAGTCAAAACTCAATTCTTGCCATTGGTCCAACTCAATGCTTTTGACAATTTCTGTTTGTGTAACCCATGCTTGAGCCAAATTGGCATTTTGAAGCTTAAAAGCAATTTGATTGGGCTGTTCTCCTGTTATGCTGGAGGAGGAAACATATATTTTTAGTGTAAAGGTGCTGTTCTCAGTCAAGTCGAAATTTAGTGGAGCATCAACTCTAAAGTATGAGTAATCGTCCCCATAGTCAATGTATTCCAGCACTCCCGATGAGGTATTGATTCCCGATGGAAAAGGGTTGGAAACATTCTCATTTACAACAGCTATGTCGCCAAACCATTCCAAGCCCTCAGAAGGAGATTCGAAGTCATCCGTCAGCTCAATTGTTTGAGCGATTGATGAAAATTTAAGAAGAATAAAAATCGCACTTACTATTATAGAAAATTTCATCTGCACTGATTTAAATAGGAAAATACCCATCGGTGTAAGGAATACAAATATATACCTGCAATACCTAACATCCTTGTGACACTTTATGTTTGCGATATGGAAAAACGTTAGATTCGCCCTCTAAAACCGAATCAGACAAGCATGGCTTACGGAGATACTCTTAATCGCGGCGCAATAAGTGTTGTGCCAAAACAAGCATACCACGATTGGGCAAATGCCGTACTACCCGATGAGGAGCCCACACAGCCCTCTGAGAAGGATGAAGCCACCATATATTTGGTGGAGGGAAATTGGAAAAACATAGACGAGCCGCTTATTAAGCATTGGGAGGACATCTTCGCCAACGAACTATTTTTAACCACTACTGACGAAGATCATTGGCCCGATGAAATAGATCTCGAGATGTTTAAAGAATGGTTTTCTTATTCCATCGGGTCTATCCTCATCGATTTAGAAGAGGGGGAATTAGGCAGCGAGGACTAACCTGAAAAGTTTGAATTGCACGATCTAAACAATCGTTTTTGATTGTGAAAGCATTTTTTGGAAATCAACTTTTTTCTTTGAGTAAGTCTTATTGAGCTGTTTGGTGAACTTCTCGAGTTCTTCCGATACTGTTTTCACATAAGACTTAAAATTATCGTTTTCCTCTTGAGACATTTTGTCTTTTTCGAATATATCGATCAGGCCCAGGAGGTTGCTCACCGGTTTTCTCAAACCGTGTGAGATATCAAAAGCGATACCCTCCAATGTGAGCTGGTATTCTTTCAGGTAATTGATATTCTCAAAAACACCGTACCATTCGGTCACGTTTTTATGCCTTTTAGGAACAGCTGTTCCGCGAAACCAATGGCTTCCTTCATTAGAGACCAATCTGAATTCTTTGACCCAAGGCTGAAAGTCGCGAATGGCTGCACCGATGCTATTTTGAAAAGACTTCCTGTCATCGGGATGAACCAAGTCTGATACAATGAATGGATCTTCCCGCAGTTGCTTTGGCTTTAGAGCCGGGTGAAGAGTCGAAATTCCTGCGCTGATAAATGAGAACTCGTACCGATTCTGACCATGGTGGTAGTCCAATTGAAAAATAGCTCCTGGCACATGGTCGGTCAGGTATCTAAGTCGCTCTTGGTCAAACTCAATTTGTTTGCTTTGGGCAATGAGTTGTTTTCGCTTCTCTAAAGATCGGATTACGCGTTTGGCAATTAGCTTGATGGCTCTGTTTTTTTCTTCACTGAGCTCGCGCTCTTGATGGTCCAGCAAGCAAATAGTACCTATCGCAGAGCCAGTTGGTGTTATCAAAGGTGTACCCGTATAAAACCTAATATGGGGCTCTCCTTTTACGTATTTATTCGACTTAAATTGATCGTCTTCAGCGGCATTTTTAACTGTAAACAAATCTCCTTTTGATTTCAACGTTTCGATACAAAAAGAGTCGGCCAGGGCTATTGATTCCATATCAGTTCCTGTTCGGGCGACAAAATACTGTTGATCTCCGTCTGAGAGCGTGATCAAAGCAATTGGAGTTTCGCAGACTACTGCTAGAATCTCGACCAGTTCGTTTAGCTCCTCATCTTGTTCATTATTGGTGAGGCCATATTTTCGGATTTCTACAGAAGGATCGTCTGTTGGATTCAAGGGAAGGGCAGATGGCATAATATATTTTACCGATAAGGTTTATTTTCAGAAGGTATTACGAAAACTCTTAAAACAAGGTTTGGTTCATGACGGGACTTGTAGAATGTTGTACTCCTTTTTATTTGTAAGGACATGTTTAGATGATTAGACTTGTAATACCTTTCCACACGGTATATGAGGTACTTTTAATTCTATAACAAAGAATTAGTGCGGATATCGTGGAACTAAATTTCCCTAAAACAGGTAAAGGTTTTGTAAGTAGCTCACACATGAAAAGCACCAAACAGATAGCCTTATCAATAGCTTTCAGCCTCTTTGCCATTTTAAACGTCAGAGCCCAGGAAGCACCAAACATTTCCGAGCAATTCTTTTCAGACGGTTCCCGCTTGGACTCTCTCGTTAAAAACCACTTTGATGCAATGGATGAATCCTCTCGTGTTGCTCAAATGATTGTAACGTCTGCGGGTGATTTAGGAAAGTCCGATCAAAAAGTTTATCAATTGGCTCGGGACAATGAGATCGGAGGAGTCGTTTTTCTCAAGGGAACCAAACAACACCATAAAGCAATGATCGATAGCCTCAATGCTATTTCCAGTTCAAAAGGATATGCGCCTTTGGTCTTTTCGATTGATGCCGAACCGAGCCTTTTCAATGGTCGCTTATCGGGATTTGATCCCGTGATGAATACTATCGATATCAAAACGGAGGAAGCTTCTGATTCTATTGCCGCGTTAATCAGCGGACATTTGCAAGAAGTCGGCTTTCACCACAATTTTGCTCCGGTGTGCGATTTGAGTCCGCAGAATGAGGCCATCAAAAACCGCAGCTATGGAAACGATCGCAACCAAGTTGTTGCCTTGAGCAAAGCCTTTATCGAATCAAGTCAAGAAATGGGAATTGTGGCCACCGCTAAGCACTTTCCCGGACACGGACTGGTAACCGGTGACACACACAAGAAATCTGTCTACATCGATGGCGAATTAAGAGAACTGGACGTTTATCCTCCGCTTATCGAAGCAGGGGTTATTTCAGTTATGGTCGCTCATATTACGGTAAGAAACAACAACAAGTATGGTACAGATGGCTTACCGTCAAGTTGCTCTCGTACAATTGTAAATGACTTGCTGAAAGAGGAACTCGGTTATGAAGGTTTGATCGTAACTGACGCACTCAATATCATGAAAGCCGTTACCATTATTGACAATGCTCCGCTTTTGGCTTCCAAAGCAGGCTGCGATGTACTGCTGATGCCGATAGACGAAAAGGAAACCATTGACTCGATTTTAGCTGAAATGGAAAAGGATGCCGATTACAAAAAGCAAGTGCATGAATCAGTGAAGAAGATTCTGAGGTTGAAGATCTGTTTGGGTTTATTGGAATAATGAGAATAAGGCCTTAGTGCGAAACGACTACTTTTTTGGTCGCGATGCCTTTATCAGTGGTAATCTTCACTACAAAAATCCCATTCGGAAAGTTTTCAATTTCTACAAGATTGCCTTGATTTACTACTCCTTCCTGAATTCGCCTGCCAAATGCATCAAAAATCTGGTATGAATGAATGAGTAAGTCTGATTCAATTCGGAATTCTGCAGTCGCAGGGTTGGGGAAAAGGTTGATTCGCCTTTCAATAGCTATATCAGAAACGGAGAGAAATGGGGAGAGGTCAATACATTCAGAATCATTGTCTCGGTTAATGTCTATGTCTAAATCGGGTTGGGTCACAAATACGCAGGCTTCAACAGGTGGATTCTCTTCTCCTCCCGTGAATAGGAATCCTTCGACATCACTGAACAAAACGGTCATTTCATCACCATTGCCCAATCCATCATTTACTTGTAAATGACCTATTTCAGGTGTGCAGATGCCAAAGGCATCTACAAAGTTTAGATAAAATGATGAGACCGGAAATGTTCCGCTATTTCTTACCGTTACCCATAAATCAGAGCTAAAGCTAAGGGAAAACTCATCTGATGATGTCACAGCAGCATTCTCAACCGTCACTTCGGTTATTTCCAAGTCCGAGTTCCACAATTGAAAAGCACCTCCATGCGTAGTGGCTCGATAGGCAGAGTACTCGTGCCTTATGTTAAAGAAAGAAAACTGATCAGAAACCTTCGAGCCCGTTAGGAAAATGCCATCAGAATTTGCGGACATGTGAGAAGGTTCAAATCCTTGGATATTTACAAATTCGTTTTGGCCGACCATCTCGCCCTCATTGGAAATGATGATAATATCTTCTCCAGTGTAGAGTGCAAAGCCGCCTTCAAAATCGCTCATTAAGCCCAAACCTGCTTCTACACTAACGCTGCCAAGTAAGTCGAGTTGCGAAGAGTAGACGAATACCTGATTGTTTATTAAAACCGCAAGACTCTGATTGTTGCTTGATATTGTAGTAGGCAGGCCGATTACTTCAACTGAATCTACCTTGATCCCGCTCTCGTCATATCGCCGCAGGACATTAGCTGAGGAAACGATAAAATCTCCTTCCAAATCTCCCACTGCCTCAAATCCTTGCTCCAGTTCGAATGTGTTGAGCGCTTCTCCCTGTTGAGAGAAATAATAGGCCGTAGTTGGTTCCACCCCAAATTGAACAATTGAAAAGCCCCATGTATTGGCAGATACTTTTAATTCTTGATTGAAGAATGACGTTTGCATGGCTTCTTGGTTCAACGCGCTGTCCGAATAATCCAGTAACGTTCCATCAGAAATGCGTCGCAATTCATAAAAGGGAAAAGGCTCAGAGCAATCGCAGCACTCAATGCGGTATCCAAGGGCTCCGAAGGTAGAATCGCTTATTGCCACCAGGTTTTGGTAAGTCACTACCTCACCATCATAGTCTGCCTCAACCTCCCAGAGAGTATTTCCTTCTTCGTTCACCGAAAAGAGATTGGAAGTCGTGGTAAAGTTTGGCCCGAGAACTACTTCAGATCCTATAAATGCTCCCTCTACTGAAGATAGCGAAGAACTAAAGTGGTTTAAGGTACCTTTCTGCTTAGAATACTGGAAGGATTGAGCTTTTAAGGAGGTGCAAAAGTAGACAGCGATAAACGCAAGGATAACTGTAGTTTGTGTCTTCATAGTCTTCTAAAGATAATGATTTGCAAAATTTGAACGGGAGAATTTTTTAATACTATGGTAGTCCCAAAACAAGTAGTCCCCTCTGTTCGACATTCTTTTAATTTTGTAGCATTATTTTATTTGAATTACCCGAATCATGGAAATGAACATCACCCTCTCCCGAAAGGACGAGCACTTGCACTTTGAAGCCATGAACGATAGAGGAAATCGAGTCTCTATTGATGGTGGTGCGGACTCAAAAGGAATGCGGCCGATGGAGCTATTGCTTTCGGCTATGGCCTCCTGTAGCGCGTTTGATGCAGTGCTGATTTTGGAAAAGCAGCGGCAGAAGATTCGAGACTTTCGGGTAGAAGCGAGTGGAATACGTCCCGATGAGGGAGCTCCCAAGCCTTTCAATTCCATTCACTTGATCTATACCCTCGAAGGCGAGATAGATCGACAAAAGGCTGAAAGAGCGCTTAAACTTTCCGTTGAGAAATACTGTTCGGTTAGTGCTACATTTCGCCCCGAAACCAAGATCACTTACGAGCTTAAACTGATAAACTAGATTTCGATGAAAGAGTCTTTCCTGAAAATGCTTTTCGAAAAGAATACGAAATGCGCTGACTGTCCGTCACCATCTGAGATTATCTCATTTGCCGATGGAGTCATTTCGTTGCTTTTCCCTGCTTTCGACAAAAAAACGTTTGAGTCTTTTGCTGAATTTGAGTCACACGTAGAAAAGCTAAAGGTGGAATTAAACATCCTGCTGTCTCGCAATCCCGATCGAAGTCCAAAACCGGATGAAGTGACAAGTCGCTTTTTTGAAGCATTGCCACACATCCATGATTTGCTTCAAGAAGATGTAGATGCCATGTTTGCGGGAGATCCTGCCGCAAAATCTACCACCGAAATCATCCGATCCTATCCCGGCTTTTACGCGGTGGCTGCATACCGCATTGCGCATTGCTTGGCCGATTTGAAAGTAGAATTGATCCCGAGAATCATCTCGGAACTGGCACACGCCAAAACAGGTATCGACATTCACCCGAAAGCTGAGATCGGCAGACACTTCTGTATTGACCACGGAACGGGAATCGTAATAGGAGAGACCACGCATATCGGTGATCACGTGAAAATATACCAAGGGGTGACTTTGGGAGGACTAAGTGTGGCTAAAGATGATGCCGAGAAAAAGCGCCACCCGACTATCGAAGACCATGTGGTGCTCTACGCTGGTGCGACTATTTTGGGCGGGCATACTACCATTGGTCACCACAGCATTGTAGGAGGAAATGTATGGCTTACGCGAAGCGTTCCTCCACACACCAAGGTATATTACAAAGCCGCATTGACAAACAACGACGGCGAAACGGACATTATAGAATTCAAATCATGACACTCGAAAGACTCATTGGCAATACCCCTCTGGTAGAAATCAGAACCATCAGCCAAAATAAAGGTGTGCGCCTTTTCGGTAAACTAGAAGGGCATAACCCCGGCGGAAGTGTAAAAGACCGCGCTGCCTATGGAATGCTCAAAGGAGCCCTAGATCGTGGTGACATCAAGAAGGGAGATAAGTTGGTGGAAGCTACCAGCGGAAATACGGGAATAGCCTTGGCCATGATAGCCCGACTGCTCGGAGTAGAGATGACGCTGATTATGCCCGAAAGTGCTACCATAGAGCGACGGAAAACCATGAAAGCTTTCGGTGCTGAGCTGATCCTGACACCTGCCGAAAAGACCATCGAATACTCCCGAACCCTGGCCGAAGAGATGGCAGCCAACGAGGGCTACTACATGCTCAACCAATTTGGCAATGCCGACAATTGGAAAATGCACTACAGAACCACAGGCCCTGAGATTTGGAATGACACCGAAGGAAAGGTCACCCATTTCGTATCGGCCATGGGAACTACAGGAACGATTATGGGCGTGTCGCGCTACCTGAAAGAAATGAATCCCGAGGTGCAAATCGTTGGCACTCAACCCACGGAAGGTTCCAAGATTCCCGGCATTCGCCGATGGAGTCCTGAGTTCTTGCCCAAGATTTTTGAAGCGAGTCGGGTAGATCGAACCATTGACGTAAGTCAAGACCAAGCCGCCGATATGACGCGACGACTAGCCAAAGAAGAGGCCATCTTCTCGGGCATGAGCAGTGGGGGAGCGCTCACCGCAGCCCTCAAAATAGCCGAAGAGATCGACCAAGGAGTAATCGTCTTTATTCTTTGTGATCGAGGGGATCGGTATTTGAGCTCAGAGCTTTTTAATGAGTAGATAGCCATCCCTATTAGATTTCAACAGCACAGTCAATTAGGTTTTAACAAAACGGGACGAATTGTCTAAATTAATATGAAATCCTTCACTCACTATTTCCTCCACTTCGGTTTTCCCCTGCTTATTGCGCTGGTGTTTTTTCGCAAGGAGTGGAAGAAAGCATACTTGATATTGCTTGCTACCATGTTGGTTGATTTAGATCATCTCTTGGCTAACCCCATTTTTGATGCCAATAGATGCAGCATCAATTATCACCCCTTGCATTCGTATTATGCCATGATGGTTTATGTGGTCATGCTCTTTTTTCGAAAACCTTTTTATATCATCGGCATTGGTTTGCTGTTTCACATGTTTACTGATTTGGTGGATTGTATGATGACCTTTTCAAGCTGCTGTGATTGTTTGGCAGGTTCTCCTGCCATAGGTCTTTTAGAAGCCATCTTGGGAATGGTACATTAGCCGCAGCATTAAATACGATGAAGAGCACGAAGCACCTCTACATTTTTGATTACCACCATACCGAGCGCGACTTGTGCAAGCTCGAGTCGAAGCATGTTTTTGGTGAGGAGGTAGGGGAGAAGCTGCTGTGGTCGAATACCCTGATTCACCCGTCGAGTAGTACTTTTATCAAAAAGCGGCTCGATATAATGGCCACGTCTCAAGACTATGGGCGGTTGCTTACAGAGATTGAAGCAGCGGGCATTTCTGCCGAAGGATTTAAAGTAGAATACCTGGTTTTTGATGGCGATAACACGCGCTACCCGCAAAGGCTGAATAAGCTCAGGGATATCGGCTTTCGCATCGAGGGCATTCCCGATTACCATAACCCCAAGAGTTTTTACGCCCTTTGCCAATGCGACGGGACATGGACTTTCGGAAAGTTGATCAAAGACCGCTTTGATTGGTACAAGCACAAAGAGAAACCTCGATCGTATAGCAACTCCATCACGATAGGCATTGCCAAAGCCTTGGTCAACATTGCCGCTAAGGGCAAGAAGGAGGCCACACTGCTGGATGCCTGCTGCGGTGTGGGCACCATACTGATGGAAGCTTGCTACGCCGGATACGCGATAGAAGGATGTGATTTCAATTGGAAAATCTGCGCCGATGCGCGGGAGAATCTGGCGTATTTTGACTATTCAGCCACTGTACATTGCTCTGATATCGGTGGCATTGACAAGAGGTACGACGCGGCCATCGTAGATTTGCCTTACAATCTATTGAGCGATGCCAGTGAAGCCGATATCGCACACATCATAGCCTCAGCAGGAAGGCTTACCGACCGAATGGTTATTGTTTCTACATCCGACATTTCAGATCTAATAAGCAAGGCCGGGTTTCGAACGGCAGATCATTGCAGCGTTAGCAAAAAGGGAAAGCGAAATTTCGCCAGACGGGTATGGGTGTGTGTTAAGAAAGTGGTCTAAGTTTCTCAAAAAAAAGTAGTCAAAACCCGCTCTCAATCACCACTAGGTGTTTCATCAATCTTGGAAGGAAGTGTCAAACCATTTCCATCTCTTTCCGCTCGATAGTGCGGCGAAAGAATTTCTACTTTGTTTTCAGCAAAAACATCTTGAATGTGGCCGTATAGCTCGCTGTATATTCTCGAAGCCTTATCGGCTTCCAGGGTGTAGCAGTTGATCTGATAGTTGACGTAAAAGTCATCTAGGCTCGTTTGCAGAACAAAAGGCTTCGGGTCTTTTTGCAGTTTCTCCGTTCGCTCTGCCGCCTCGATCAGCATAGCGTGCACCTTTCGCCACGGTACGTCGTAACCGATGGTCACCGAAGTGTTGAGGATCAAACCTTCCTCTGTGGTATTGGCGGTGTAGTTGTAGGTATTTCCATTTAGAATGGAGGCATTGGGAATGGTCACATCCTCATTTTTGATGGTGCGGAGGCGGGTTACAAGGAGTGTTTTTTCGATTACATCGCCTTGGGCATCCCCTATTCTCACTCGGTCGCCTATTTGATATGGCCGCATGTAGGTGATGACTAGTCCCGCGATGATATTTCCGATGGCTGAGCTTGAACCCAAGGAAATAAGCAACCCGATAAATACACTTACGCCTTTGAACACATCAGAACCACTTCCCGGTATTAAGGGAAAAACGGCCACAAATGAAAAGACGATGACCAGAAACTTGAATAGGTTGTACGTGGGTTTGGCCCATTCGGGATAAAAGCCATTAATCTCCAGGCTTCCTCTTTCTATTTCTACCGAAAGGTAGTGTAAGAACCTAATGATACCGCGTGCAATTAAAATGATTACCACGATGGCAATAAACTGGGGTATGTAATCAATCAGTGCACTTCCGAAACTCTTTAAGGGATCCAATACGTACCCCATTAATGTGCGAGCTATCCCCTCGGTGCTGGGGAAGATACTGAAGCCTAATGGCAGTAGTGCATACACTAGAATAATCAGGAATATCCATTTGATAAATCGAAGTACCAAGCGAATCAGCTCGGCCAACCGCGACATGGTAAAGAAGCGATTGCGCGGATTGGTGAGTGTTTTTATTCTCTTTTGAATCTGTTTGTAGATCCATAAGTTTCCTTTAGAGATAGCCTTATTGAGCAATTTCACAATCAAGAAGAAGGAGAGGATCAGTGCCACCAGGAGCCCGATTCGCTTGACTATATCAGCTATCGAATCTACTCCCAATCTATTGATGGCGTGGCTCTTGATTTGGTCTACAGCCTCTTTGACTAAAGCTTCTTGGCTTAAGCCGGTACCTAAGGTGTCATCGGGAAAAATAGAAAAGATAGCTTCGCCATTGTAGGTAATGATCATTTCTTCTCCCATTCGAAAAGAGTCAAAAGAATCAAACTTGGCATCTTCCGTCAGAATGACTTTTTCTAAACCGATCGAGATAGCACTTGCTCTGGCAGCCGTCGATTCAAAATTTCCTTTAGCGGATACTTCAAAGAGTACTTCGCCTTCGTGAACTACAGGAAAGGAAGCAGGGGCTTCACCGACTGAAAGTGTGTCCTGTGCGTTCAATGACCAACCAAAGGCCAGAGTCACTGCCAGACAAACGATTAATTTTTTCAAGATTGAAGATTCTTTAACTAGTCTGCTCAATGTAGTATTTTTCAGAAAGATCGAGGAAAACCTACATCCCGATAAAGGTGTACTGGCCTTTCACGCGGCCTACATCCGTAGCATTGAATATAAGTACCGGAACTTGAAGCCCATTGGTGATTAGCTCCTGTGAAAAGCGATCAAACTGGGGTAGAATACTCTCCGTAAAGTGGGCTACTGCAAATAGATCCGCATTGTTGTGAGCACCGTAGTCGATCACTTCCTCAGCAAATGATTTCTTTCCGGGAAGGCTTACCACAGTGTGCTTTACTTTTTCCTTGTTGAGAAAATTGTTAACATGAGCCACATTTATTTTGATCTTTTTCACCAACCATTCATCCGTTTCAGGTTCATGTACGATGTGAATATCTGCATCAAATCGTTTCGCTGCATTGGCTGCAAACTCTACAATCTGAAGACTTTCCTTGGTAAGGTTTACAGGCATCACTATTCGCTTGATCGTATCTTTTGGACCTTTGGACTGAGTTACCAAAAACGGCAAGTTGCCACTGGTGATGACTTTAATGGCGTTGGATCCCAATATCTTTTGAAGCCCTTTTTCGCCATGAGTTCCCATGACCAATAGTTGAAAATCGCCTTCAGCTCCCTCTTTGGCAATGTCTTTAAAAATGTCACCGATCTTCACCTTTGTGCTGATCAGAGATCTATCTTCTTCCGAAAAAAGCTTTTTCAACTCGCTGAAGTTGTGCTCTGCATCAGCCTGCTTACTTTCTTTGTCAACAATATGGAGTAGCTCTATTTTGGCATCGGCCAACTTGGCTAAAAACAAGGCATGATCTAAAGCAGTGCGCGTGATGGGGGTGAAATCGTAAGGGACAAGTATTTTCATGGAGCCTATTCTAATACGATGGTAAAGAAAAGTTTTTTGCTCAAATTATGCGAATTATGGAGCAATTGAAATGAATCTTCCACCGGTTGACGGGATCTGAAACGGGTAAAAAAATGTAAATGATTTGTAAAAGTGCAGCTTTCGATTATCATAGATCGTAAATTGCAGTCATGTTAAAAATGGTTTCATTTCGGACATTCTTGATTTTTGCTTTTCTGTGTTCAGCGATAGTCTCGGACGCTTCAAGCGCAGATGAGTTTAGCAATAAAGTAAATCTGGCACTCAGACAAACGGCTGACGCGTTGCTATGGCATTACGATGATTCGACTACGGTTATTCCTCCCGTTTCGCAAAATGGCACCAACGAGTATGTGCTCGAAATGAAAAATGGGTTTAGCTACCGAGAGTTGCCGCATTTTCTTGAAAAGGCTTTCAAAGACTATGGCATCGACCAGCCATATGAAATCATGGTTCGCTCTTGCGAAACGGGCTTTCTGGTTTTGGGGTACAATCGAGCCGCTGCTGAGAGAGATTCCGTGGCATGTGGCGACCGCCTTCCCGACATTCCTTGTGCTACCATCCACGTTCAATTTGCTCCACAAGAGTCGAAAGAAAAGAAGAGCCTGGCGGGATTGGCTTGGCTTCTGGTTCCTGCAGCGGGTTTAGGTGGTATTTTCCTTTTTAGGAAAAAGGAAAACCACTCCGAAGAGACGACAGTTGATGAAGGAATGAAATTGGGTAATTTCCGCTTCAATACAAAGAATCAAAAGCTAACTCTTGGCGATCAAACCTTTGAGCTGACCTTCCGGGAAAGCAAGTTGCTGCGCTACTTCGCCACCCACCCGAATAAAGTGCTCAATCGGGATGAAATATTGGCAGCAGTTTGGGAAGATGAAGGAATCGTGGTAGGCCGAAGCTTGGATGTCTTTATTTCTCGCCTTCGCAAGATTCTCAAAGCCGATGAATCCGTCACTATCAAAACAGTGCATGGCGTCGGCTACCGCATGGAGATTCAGAATTGATCCTACCTTTGCCGCCTTTGGCAAAATCACACAATGAGAGAATTCAAAAGTGCTGTCGGGTTTGACAGTTCGTTCTTTACCCCTCTACTTATTTTATTGCTTCTAACGGCTGTCATTGGTTGCGAATCGACGGAAGTAATCGATAAAACTGAACTTACCGAAGAGAATAAGAACTACCAACTGGCCATAACCAACCTCAGCGATCAGGAGTATCCCGACAATCCCGATATCGGTTTCAGGTCAGCAAACTATCAGAACCATTACTTCTCCAGTGGTCTCTTGTTTCACGCAAATGTTGAAGACAAGTTTTTAATTGATTTGGAATTCAATGGAAGCGAAGGGGACATCATTCATTTTCACGATCTTGATATTTCAGAATTCATACCGACCATTCCCGTGGGAGTGAAGAAAGACGAATACGTGAGTTATCTCTCGTGCATCAACCAGGAGTGGAATAGAAATCAAGTGAGGTTCTCGCCAGAGCAGTTTGAGTCAAACAATCCTGAGATCGTTCGGGTCGATATCGCTCGCAATTGCCTCAATGCATATCTCTGGGAAATTGCCGTTTACATCAAAGAGAATGAAAAAGTGGTGCCCTATGCCCACGCGTGGTTTGACTTCCCGCACAGTCTGTATGCCGAACTTTTTGAAAAGAAGAATGAGCTGCCTTTTGCTCGATTTAAGGAACCACTTGAAAATTGGGTAGATCCCGAAAGCAACTTCATCAATTTGAATCTGCTTCGAAACGTCGTCGATTCAATCCAAGTAGCTGTAGAAGATCTCAGTGAAGAAATGTACCCCATAGCAGGAGCGAGAGAAAAGAAATTCAAGGAGATCATCTATCCAACGACCTTCAACTCAATGCGCGATCTCCAAACCGATTCTGCCCTTTTCGCCACTTTTACACCTCCAGGCTATTACAATAGAGCCGACCCTCGGAAAACAGAACTGGGACGTTTTTACCATCTCGAATCCTCCATTTGGTCAAATGTTGAAAGCAAAATCAATGGCGACACTTTGAGCGAACTAATGCTCAATTATAGACACCGAAATGATTCTACGTTCACCACCCTGGTAATTGGCGGATTGGATTTTAACGATTTCCCCGTACTCACCGAAGAGAATGCCAATAGCGGATGGAAGAGTTCAATGGGCATTGGAAATCATCCCTTTTACGAATCGTACGATGAGCACATGTCAACGCCTTCTGCTCAGAACCCTTATTACGCTTTACTTTTGGATGCGGACGGAAGATGGCTAGATAGTCATCAGCTTGGTATCGACGGACCTATTTTTCATTTTTCGGATGAAGAAAGAACACAACTTCACTTGTGGCTATTGTCATTTGAGCGCCATGCTCTGGTAGGACACTACGAGTTCGACATATAGATTGGCCAAACTTTCCTAGGAAACTCCTATTTTGTCGCCCTTAATCACTTAAATCTATATTTTTTATGAAACGAATTAGTCTAGCACTATTCGCGTTTTTCGGCTTGGCAATGCTGGCAGAGGCGCAAGAGAAACCCAATATCCTGGTGATATGGGGAGATGACATTGGGACTTGGAACATCAGCCACAACAATAGAGGTATGATGGGATACCAAACCCCGAATATTGACCGCATTGCCAAAGAAGGTGTCGGATTTACCGATTACTACGGTCAGCAAAGTTGTACCGCAGGTCGTGCTGCCTTTTTAGGTGGTAACGTTCCTGTAAGAACCGGAATGACAAAAGTAGGTATGCCTGGCGCCAAAGAAGGCTGGCAAATGTCTGATGTCACCATTGCGACTGTTCTAAAAAGTTTAGGCTACAGCACAGGTCAATTTGGTAAGAATCATCAAGGAGACAGAGACGAGCATCTTCCTACCATGCACGGCTTTGACGAATTTTTCGGAAACCTTTATCACTTAAATGCTGAAGAGGAACCCGAGAATGAAGACTATCCTGCAGACTTGGTTTTGGCCAATGGAAAAACTTTCGTTGAAGTATACGGGCCACGTGGAGTTATCCATAGCTGGGCCGATGGAAAAGGCGGACAGAAAATAGAAGATACCGGAGCTTTGACCAAGAAAAGAATGGAGACCATTGATGATGAGACCATCGCTGCGGCTAAAGAATTTATTAGGGACAAAGCCGAAAACGATGAACCATTCTTTACGTGGTGGAATGCCACCAGAATGCACTTTAGAACGCACGTGCGAGATGATCATCGCAATCCGGGAAACGATGAGTATACCGACGGAATGATCGAACACGACAATCATGTAGGTGAGTTATTGGCTCTTCTCGATGAACTTGGGATAGCTGATAACACGATCGTGCTTTATTCTACCGACAACGGCCCACATTACAATACATGGCCCGATGCGGGAACGACTCCTTTTCACGGAGAGAAAAACAGCTCATGGGAAGGCGCCTTTCGTGTGCCTGCTTTCGTAAGATGGCCTGACAATTTCCCCGCTGATGTGATGCTGAACGGAATTTTTGCCCACGAAGATTGGCTTCCGACTTTCGCCGCAGTCGCCGGAGATGATGAGATCTCTGAGAAGCTTAAAAAAGGTGTTACCCTTAACGGCAGAAGCTACAAGAACTACATTGACGGAGTAAATCAACTTGACTACCTGAAAGGAGAAGTAGAAGAATCTCCCAGAAAAGGCTTCATCTATGTGGACGACGGTGGATCTGTAGCAGCTCTTCGTTACACAGATTGGAAGGCGATGTTTTTAGAGAATAGAGCGGACAAGCTCCAAATATGGCTGGAGCCGTTTATCGAGCTTCGCGCGCCGTATCTGTTCAACTTGAGAAGAGACCCCTTCGAAAAAGCTCTGGTTGGATCGAATACCTATTACGACTGGTACATTGATCGAGCGTACATTCTCATTGCGATGCAAGGTTATGCTTTTAATTTCTTATCGACTTTCGAAGAATATCCTCCAAGCCAAACGGCGGGGGATTGGAGTCTGAGCAAAGTTGAAGAACAAATCAACAAAATGGTCAAACCGACCAACCAATAGAATTGTCAATCTAGTTAATTTTAAGCCGCTCATTTTGAGCGGCTTTTTTGTCAATAATACTCGATTGGCGCAATTTCCTTCGGCGTGTTTTCTCTATATTGCGGCCTTAAAATTTCTACCAAACCAAATCATCAAATTTTATGTTCAAACCCTTAAAGAAAATTGGTGCGCTGCGCATCAATGCCTTGGCTTTTACAGCTATTGTTATGTTCTTCGTCGGTTGTCAACCCACGAGTGAAAAGAAAGAATCAACCCAAGAAGACGATAACTTCAATGGAAAGATCGCCCTTGATATCCGCGATTCAGAAGCAGACTGGTCTGCTTTTACACCGAAGTCGGCACCTGAGGGTGCGCCGAATATTCTCTTTGTATTGTATGATGATACAGGTTTAGGAGCTTGGTCTCCTTACGGTGGTGCCATCAATATGCCTACGATGGATCGTCTGGCTGAGAATGGCTTGACTTACACGCAATGGCATACCACGGCCCTCTGTTCACCTACGCGCTCTACCATCCTTACGGGAAGAAACCATCACCTGAACGGAATGGCTTCTATCACCGAAACTGCAGATGGATATCCCGGGGCAAATGGACGTGTACCCGATGATTGTGCACCTTTTGCACAGATTCTTCGCGACAATGGCTGGAGTACTTTCTGGCTTGGGAAAAACCACAACGTACCTGAGCAAGATGTAGCTCCAGGTGGAAACCGAAGCGAATGGCCTACTCAAATTGGCTTTGACCGTTTTTACGGATTCTTGGGTGGGGAAACCAACAATTGGTACCCTGATCTTGTAGAGGACAATCACTTCATCGAACCCCCTGCTACTCCTGAAGAAGGTTACCACCTCTCGAAAGATCTGGCTGATAAAGCCATATCCATGCTTCGTAATAAGAATGCAACGAACCCTTCGAAGCCATTTTACATGTGGTTTAACCCTGGGGCAAACCACGCTCCTCACCATTCTCCTGCTGAGTATACCGCTAAGTATGCAGGTAAGTTCGATGAGGGATACGATGCCTACCGCGACTGGGTAGTGGGAAGAATGAAAGAGAAAGGAATTCTCCCGGAGAATACGGACATGGTTGATTTCAATCCTATGCCGGAAGATATGGCTAACCCCGCAGACTACGTAAGACCATGGGATGAACTCAATGCCGATGAAAAGAAGCTTTTCGCACGAATGGCTGAAGTATATGCGGGGTTCTCAGAATACACCGATGCTCAGGTAGGACGAATCATCGACTACCTCGAAGAGACCGGACAGCTAGAAAACACGATTGTGCTTTACGCTGCTGATAACGGTGCTTCAGGTGAAGGAAGCCCGAACGGATCGGTTAACGAAAACAAGTTTTTCAACGGCTATCCCGACGAACTTGAAGAGAATATGAAGTACCTCGATGTTCTTGGCGGACCTGACACCTATAATCACTTCCCAACGGGTTGGGCAGCAGCTTTTTCAGCACCCTTTAAAATGTTCAAACGCTACTCGCAATATGCCGGAGGTACGAATGACCCATTGGTGATTTCTTGGCCAAAAGGAATCAAGGCCAAAGGGGAGATCCGTCACCAATATCACCACTCGACTGATATTGTTCCTACACTTTTGGAAGCTTGCGGATTGGAGATGCCCGAAGTTTACAACGGCGTTGAGCAAACACCACTTTCGGGAGTGTCAATGGTTTATTCTTTCGATGCTGAGCCCGACGCAGCAACTCAAAAAGAGGTTCAATACTACTGTATGCTCGGTACCAGAGGTATCTGGAAAGATGGCTGGAAAGCCGCTGCGGTTCACTCTCCGCTTAGCGGAAAAAGCAATTTTGATGAGGACGTTTGGGAGCTCTACAACATAGCCGAAGACCGCTCGGAATCTCACAATCTCGCTGAGGAGAACCCCGAGAAGCTTCAAGAGCTTATCGATGAGTGGTTCAGACAGGCAGAGATCAACAAGGTGCTTCCACTGGATGACAGAAGTGCGGCAGAAATCCTTGGGACAGAGAGACCAACACAAGAGAAGAAGCGCGACCGATACGTGTATTACCCAAATACATCTCCTGTTCCAGAAGGGGTAGCGGTAAATGTGAGAGGTAGGAACTACAAGATTCTGGCAAATGTCGAGATCGAAGAATCAGATGCGAGTGGAGTGATTTTCGCTCACGGGTCAAGATTTGGAGGACATTCACTCTTTATCAAAGACAGCAAACTTCACTATGTCTACAATTTCTTGGGCATCAAGCCAGAGCAAGTCTTTGTTTCGAGCAAGAAGCTCACGCCTGGCACTTACACGCTCGGTATGGAATTTATTCGCGAAAGCGCAGGTGAATATGGTGAATCAATCGGAACCATGAAACTTTACATCGACGAAGAAGTGGTGGCAGAAGGGCCGATGAAAACGCAACCAGCCAAGTTCACCCTTTCAGGCGATGGCCTTTGCGTGGGTTACGATAGTGGTGATGCGGTGAGCGAGCTGTATGAAAGTCCAGGCGAATTTGAAGGTGGAATCATTCAAGGAGTAGGGGTTACCGTTGAGGGCACACCTTATGTAGACTTGGAAGCAGAGGCAAAGCGTCTGATGATGACACAATAGAGTACTTTTAGACTAGAAATTTAAAGGGGAGCTTCAGCTCCCTTTTTTTTTGTGCTATGGGAACCAAATGACTTCAGTGATTCCCAGGGGTCCGTACATTCTGATTTGATAGTGACCTTCTTTGAATAGTGCGGCAGGAATAGAAATAGTCAAATCAATGTCTTCTGAATTCCAGATGATTTCGTTGGATGGACTGATTACTTCCAACCGTTCGATTTCTACCTTCGGATTAAAATAATAGAATGTTGAGTCATGGGAGATTTCCAATTCATTTTGCCAATAGAATTCGTGGAATTCATCTTCAGGTTTTTCGAACAAAAACGAACTGTCTGCAACGGTTTGACTTAACAATGAGAAAGGAGAAATGACAAGAATGAGGTTGGTTAAAATCTGTTTCATAGCAGTCTTGGTTGTCTCCAAGATACTAATTATCTCAAAAACCCAAATTGATCTTCTAAGATTCTTCGTCTGAATTAGTAAATACTATCAATTCAGTGATAGAACTTTATTATTCAATCGTGTCTAAAGTTTCTCGTTCAATGTCGTCCTTTGTAGAAAATTAGAATCATGCGACTCCCGATAATAAAGCACCTCAACGAATTTGTAAAAGAGAACGACGAAGACTTCATTCATGAAGCCATTCAAGTTTTGGAGGATTTGGCGGAAGCCAAAGGAATCAAAGATGAAGAACTGGAAGTTATGGGGGAATTACTCTCAAACATGTATGGAGCCCTCGAAGTACGTAAGCTTATCGAAGAGCAGAGCTTGTCGGATAAAGACGCCCTGAACACTTTTATGAAAAGGGTTCAAGGCGCTATAGAGAAGTAAAGTGTGGTTTGTCTCTAGTTGCACATTGCAATTAGACACAAGCAACGCGCTGCGATAATGGCACTACTACAGGCTAATCAAGACTCACCTTCTTCACATTGTCCTTGGTTACTCTTTCGATAAGGATTCGCCTCGGGTCAATTGCCGCTTTTGCCGGAAGGCTATCGACAATGATTGAAACGGTAGATTCCTCCTCATTAAATTTCACGCGCTTCCAAGCCATCAGCTCTTCTTCGTCGTCGTCAGCATATACGCCAATGTCAACCCATTCACGAAGGTCAGTCTTGGTCTCGTTTCCAAGCGTATCGGCGTAAAGTTTTTTGGCGATTACATCCATTTCCACTTCGTATTGTCCGTTTGCCAATTCGGTCATTCGAGTTTCTTCCAATCTAAAGTCGTACAGCGTAATGTTCTTGAACCAGTCTTCGATCAGGTAATTCAAACTGTCGGGAACGCGAGGTTCCAAATGCCTTAAAAAGTCGTAGGAGTTAGGATAGGGCGGCTCGGCATATCGGTATTCCTCAAGGAAAGATCTCAGTGCCGCATTGACTGAATCGGCTCCGATATAGTCTTGCAGTGCATAGAGAATCACTGATCCTTTTCCATAGTGGATATAGCCTTGGTTTTCTACCTTGTAAAGCGGCAGTTCCTTAAGGCGTTCACTGGTCCTTCCTCTCAGGTATCGGTTGAAGTCGTACTTCAAGAAGTTCTTCATTTTTATGTCATCCGACTCTTGCTTCATCGTCATTAAACTCGAATACTCTGAGAAACTCTCGGTGAGCATCGTTCCTCCTTGCATCTCTGCAGGAGTCTCTTGGTGTGCCCACCATTGGTGTGCCATCTCGTGTGCAATCACCGCATCGATCACGTTGTTTTCCGTTTCATCTTCCAGATTCACAATAAACCCGAAGCTTTCGGAATAAGGCATGGTGCCCGGGAAAGCTTGAGCAAATGTTGAGAAGCGTGGGAATTCCAAGATTCTCGCTTGTTTGTGGTAATACGGGCCGAAGTTTTCTTCGTAGTATTTGAGCGATTTCCTTACGGCATCGACCATCTTCGGCACATTCACGCTGTGTTCAGGATGGTAGTAAATTTCAATGTCGATGTCATTGTATTTCTCCCTAGCTACCTCATACCGAGCCGACATGAAGTTGTAGAAGTTCAAAGATGGCTGATCCAATTTGTAGTGGAAGTACTTGCGACCGTCTTCTTCCCATTCTTTGATAAGTGATCCGGGAGCTACCGCAATTTGATCAGCTGAGGTTGAGATAATAGACTCTACTTCGACCCAGTGGGAGATATCACCCGTGATGTAATTCTTATTGCACAACTCACCACAATTTAATTCCAAATCAGGGGTTCGTTTCTTCTCAGGTAGGTCATATTTCTTTCGATCGTTCTTGTCTGAAAGTTCAACCCCCGAGGCATAGCCCATCCCCGGTAAGATGCCGCTATTGTTCAGAAATGTACCATTGGCAACAATTGAAGTATTTCCTCTGGAATTCGTAAATCCTTTGGTGACGTAGTCATTCTTAATCGAAATTTCTCTCGTCTCTCCGGGCTGCCATGGTTCGTTAAGGGTGTAGATTTGAAAACCCATAATGGTATCGTCCATAGCAAGCTCCGCCCCTGGAATATTGATTTCAGTATCCCAAGACTGGTTGAGATTGAAATAAAGAGAATCAAGCGCTACATCCTCATCATTTACAAAAGTGGCATTAGCTCGGACAAAAATATCGCGCTCTTCCGGATGAATATCGATCTCATATTTTATCGACTTCATCTCAGGAAGTGGTCGATTTTCGTATTTCTTGTAAGCCAACTCGTAGTCCACCGCTTGCTGTTCACGTTCAGGAATACTGAGGTAGGGGTTAAGGATTTGCGTATTATAAAAAACCCAAGCTCCCACTGCTATCCACAGGCCAGTGACAATGAGCATACCTGTTCTAAAGCTTCCGCTAAAATTGGCCATTGCAGTCTTGACCTTTTCTTTAAAACCTGATACTGCACTTCTTGGCCAGTATAACGCGGCTTTAGCCAATAGAATTAGTGCAAATAGTAACCAATAGGTATTGAACCAAAGTGTTCCCGTCATACCGGGCCCGAAACCGCTCATATCGGAATAGAAGATGCCCGGTGAGCCACCGGGTATAAGCATATTCGAAGACCACTCGAAAACGGAGTTGATTAAAATACTCCACCCAACAAAGAATAAGATACTGGCGAAATAACCGATGTATCTGTTGCTCACCAATGTTTGGATCAATACGAAAATAGATGCCGTTACAATAAATCCGGGAAGTGTATCAACAAAGAAGTCTATAAGGTAAACATCGAGCTCTATGGCCGTATAGCCCCGCATCAGTTGGGAAACGACTCCCATAAAGATGAACACTCCCTGTAGCAGAGTAGCAGCTGCTACGAGCGAAACAATTCTAGCCAAAACCGAAGCAAATGTGCTATGAGGCGTAGCATTAATGACTTCTTCAATGTGGAACATACGGTCCCGCCACACCAATTCTCCGCTGAAGAATACCACGATAATGACCAGAAACAGACCTGTAGAACCGGCAATATCACTGATTACTTTGTAGGTTACCGGATAGCTTTGCAGTCCGAAGTATTCATAGCCCTCAATAAGGCTTACGAATAACAGAATAATCCCAAAGATCGATAAGATGCGAAATGCCGAGCTTTTCACAATACTTAAGAAGCTGGTTTTGAAAAAGCTGACAAATTGTAGCCATTCCGTGCTTCTTGAGAAGCCTTGTGCAACGGTGGGCTTTTCCAGATTAGCAACTACTGTAGTTACTTCGGGAATCAGCGCTTTCTTTTTACGGAATCTCATTTTCTCTTTAAAAGAGAATACCTTGAATGAAATGATCGAAACGATCACTCCAACAGTTAACCAAAGGAGACGATTTTGAAGAATGATACCTTCAAACTGCGGACTCAACGCGTTCCGCTCAGCGGGAGTAAAGTAGCGGCTATAAACGGCATATGTTCTAACCGAAAACATATCGACGATACCTGCAAGTGTTTCATTGTCAATGTCCGAGAGTAATGTTCCCGAAGCGATATAACCCACTATAAGCGCCATCGCACCTACAAAGGAGATGACTGTACTCTTGAACTTGTGCGCGAGAAAGAAAACAATCGATCCGGCGATAAACATGTTCGGTAGGATGAACATAAAATAGTTAGCAATGATTGTTTCGAAAAAGAAAGGCCCGATACGGTCAGCATCCAGCCAACCGGCTGCAGGGCCGATAATCGCACCCAGCCAAGCACCAAGGAAGACACCAAGCAGTGGAATACTTGAAAGTACGAGTGCCCCAAGAAAGCGACCCCAGAAATAGCCGCTCTTTTTAATCGGAAGTGAAAACATGATCTCGTTGAACTGATTGTTGTGGTCACGTAAGGCTGCATTATTAAAAAATGCCGTGGCAAATAACAATCCGAAAATTCCCAAGATCAAGACAAAATTGGTCAAGGTATGAGGACTGTTTTTATAGACATTTCCAATGGCACCACCAATCTGAACACTGTCGCTGGCCACCGCTCCAAAGGCCATTAATGCAACCAGGAAGAAAAAAACATACACCATCGGACTCTTGAAGGCCGACCTGAGCTCTAGCTTAAAAAATTCTCCAAACATGGCTTATACGGTTTCAGGTTGGTTGATCTTTACAAAGAAAACGTCCTCGAGATTGGGTTCGACGGACGTGAAACCTGCTCCGGGACTGCTGTCGCTCAGCACGTGTATTTGCGGACGACCTGCTACCATCTTATCGCTAATCACATCCATCGAGGCTTTTAGCGAATCGAGCTCCTCTCGATCCACCATCTTCATCCACACCTTACCGCGCAATTCATCGATCACCGTAAATGGCGATCCTTTGTACATGATCTTACCCAAGTTCATAATGGCCATGTCTGAGCAGAGCTCTCTAACGTCTTCAACGATATGGGTAGAGAGAATTACGGTTACTTCTTCGCCTACATCGGCCAGAAGGTTGTGAAAGCGGTTTCGCTCACCCGGATCCAAACCTGCCGTTGGTTCGTCTACAATGATAAGTTTCGGATTTCCAATCAGCGCTTGAGCTATACCCACACGCTGCTTCATTCCACCCGAAAAGCCCTTGACACTCTTATTGCGTTTGTCGTATAGATTGACCTTTTGCAGAAGATACTTTACCAATTCTTTACGCTCTTTGCTATTGGTAATTCCTTTCAGAATAGCCACATGGTCTAGCAGTTGCTCAGCAGTTACTCTGGGGTAAACACCAAACTCTTGCGGCAAGTATCCGAGTAGTTTTCTAACCTCAATGGGTTGATTCAGCATATCGATATCGTCCAGCATGGCGGTACCTGAATCTGCCTCTTGCAGGGTGGCAAGGGTTCGCATCAAACTCGATTTCCCTGCACCATTCGGACCTAATAGTCCAAACATTCCATTCTTGATTTCCAGTGAAACATTGTCCAATGCTTTCACTCCATTCGGGTAAGTCTTACTTAGGTTTTCTATGCGAATCGTGGCCATATCTTTGGTTTTAGAATGTGCAAAATAGGCATGGAACCGCAGAGACCTTTGTTTTTATGATAAATTGTTCTTCACAAATGAAGATTGGAAGTTTGAAAGGATAAGCGGTGGATGGATATGCCTCCTTTAAGAATATTTCGAAGAACAATTCTGTCTGTATCAGAATTTCGAGATTTCCACTTGGTGTATGTTATTTCTTAAAGTTGGCACTGTGGAAAGCCCTTATTCCAACCAAGTAAAGGAAGCCGCTATTGTGAATTTCCAGGACGAGGGTTCCGATAGTCGGATTCCTCTGTAGAATTTGAGAAGGTATCTCAATTCGGATAATTTGGCCTTGAGCCTGCTTCTTGGAGTCGATGTTAATGTATTCAATTATGTCAAGCAATCGATACGCTCTCGGCCTGGAGATTCCAAAGGTCCGACATAATTCTAGGATACTGTATTTTCCCGTACGCCATTCACAAATATACCTGACTGTCGGTAGATAGGTTCACTCTTTTGTTCCATTGTTGTACTTACTTTCCAAGGCATCCTAATCTGATTTTAACCTTAAATTACCCCCTAAAAAGTGTAAACCATGTCCATTTAACTTTGTAAACTATATCCCTTTAACGGACCAATCGTACATGTTAATTATTCCCTTTCTTTATATACAAAGGCTAAGCTTCATCTAGTATTTAATTCCTATTGTTGGCGTCGCTAATTGATACACACTATGAAAAAAATTCTAATCCTACTTACTTCCATTTGTATTGTCGGCTATTCAAAAGCCCAAACTACTTCCATTCCGGATTCCAACTTTGAACAAAAGTTGATTGATTTGGGATACGATGTAGGTATACCTGATGGAACAGTACCTACTTCCAACATTTCTGATGTAACCTCTTTAATAGTATTCAACGAGCAAATCAGTGATCTTACCGGTATCGAAGATTTTGCGGCCCTCATGTATCTCGACTGTGGTGCCAACAATCTAACGTCTTTAAACCTCACTCAAAATGGCTCATTGACTCAATTGGTCTGCAACGCCAATTCATTGACGGGCATTGACCTTTCAGGAAATCCATTACTGGAGAGAATCAATATTTCTTACAATGATTTAACTTCTTTGGATATCGCCCCATGTCAAAACTTGCAATTAATCAGGGCAGGCTATAATGATCTATCGGGCATTTCGCTTTCTCAAAATGTGAACTTAAATCACGTCGATCTCCAAGGGAATAATCTCGGATTAATAGATGTGAGTTCTAATAGCAACATAGATACCTTAAACGTAGCTCAATGTGACTTATCTTCTCTTGATGTCACGAATAATACTGAATTGAGAAGCCTCGATTTTTGGGGCAATTCCGTTACTTCCATAGACCTGTCTCAAAACACGAACATCGTCATTCTTTCGTGTTACCAGAATCAGCTCACTTCTTTAGATATCTCTGCTCTTACCGAACTCGAAGGCCTCTTTTGCTGGTTCAATCAGCTGACGAGTATCAACTCTTCTTCCAACCCTAATCTGAAGGCACTTTCTTGCTACAACAACAACATTACGAGCTTAGATCTAATCAATAACCTTCAATTGGAAGCGCTGGCTTGTGAGTTCAATAACTTGACTGCGCTCGATGTTTCCAACAATTTATTGCTCAATCAAATCAGGTGTCACGACAACCAAATAGGTGAGTTGAACTTGAGCAACAATTCACAATTGTTCAATATTAAGTGTCAAAACAATAATCTCACTTGCTTAAACGCAAGTACGGGCTCTAGCAGTACCATACAGACAGGCGGATTTAATGCAAATAATAATCCGGGGTTATCGTGCATAGAAGTGGATGACGTGGATTGGAGCACTTTCAACTGGATTAACGTGGATCCTGGCGTATCCTTTTCGCTGGATTGTAACAACGCTTGTTCAGGTGCTCCCTTATCTCTCGATTCAGAGAGTCACGTTAATGTTTTCAGCATTTATCCGAACCCTGCTTCGAGCAATGTGATAATAGAACTTCGTGCCACGGACATAGTAGAAGTCAGACTACTGGATCTTTCCGGTCGCTTGGTTATGACTGTCCGCCCTGAGCGATCGGTGGTGAAATTTAACGTGGATGCTGTGGTGAGCGGAACCTACCTGGTTCAAGTACTAACTGAGAATAGTGTCCAAACTCAAAAATTACTTATTGAGTGATGTCTGCCCTACCTCATGAATTGATGCCTTCTTTTCACATTTTGGTTGCTGTAGGAAGGGTTGATTGAGCGCAACGCCAACTGTAGGGTGCGGATCCCGGAGGGAATGTACTATACCCGTTGTTGCCGCATCGTGTTTTTTCATTTTAATTCAAAATAGTTGCGCTTCTCTAGTCAGTTCAGACTTTCGAACCCCTAAGAAGTCTACAAACCAATTTTCAAGTATTTTATCAAGCTCATTCTTATTAATTGTCTGAGAGTTTCTTCTGGATTTCACGTAGTTCTCTCTTGTCATTTTTTCGGATAACTCCCTAACAGTTTTGACATTAAGTTCGTTACCGAGTTTATTTGAAATCCAAATGCCACCTATTGCGAGCCCAAGTCCAATAAGTCCATATGGCCAATCAATGAAAAGCACGATAAATGAAGCTAATAACAAAATCGCTAAAAACCCTGTAACAAAATGAGGTGGTCGCAATATTGACAGCTTAAATCCCAAATTCATTTCAAGGGTTTTTACCTGATTTTTTCTAGTCTTCCTCGGAAATATTTCCGCAAGTTCTGTAGTCGGGGTGATTTCCTTTTTTTCAGTTTCTGTCGATTTTGTTAATGCTTCCCTTAGTTTATAAAAAGCTTGTTGAGTGGTGCAATCTTCAGAATGGTCGAGACTGATTTTGTCTTTTATCGCGTCACAGAATTCTCCATAAGTTCTAACATGGGCTAATTCATTAGTCTCAAATCTAATGTCGAACGAATCTTCGATTTTAAGAAGCATGTGTTCTAAGTCTTCTGAGTCTATTTTCAATTCCATGTCTGTCGTTTTTTGCATGTGCGCTAACGCTCAGAGTAAGATGTCGTAGCTGACGATAGGAAGCTATGCATTCTTATATAATGTTAGCGTGCATCTTTTTTTATTTTTATATCTCTATCATACACTCCAATTAAAAGTCTTAGAATTTCGTATTCGAATTTATCAAGATCACAGTTTCTAAAGGTCATTAAGCTGTCATTGTTCGAAAAGTCAATCTCACAGACATCATGCTCTAGTGATAATGTCAGACTATCGAATTCATGATAAAACTTCCCCCTGATCTTACTCGAATCATTATTAAACGTTAAATAATAATGATCAACTAATCTACCACTTTTTGTAGTCGCATAATCCCAATACTCTGCTTTAATGTCGCCGTTGTTATAATAATTTTCTACACGATCCAGGGATAGGGTATGGCCGCCGTAAAGATATTCCCATTGTCCTATTCTCATATCATCCTTAAAGTAGCCACGAATTTCGGCGATTGGGGAATAATGTGCATTATACCGACATCCTGCGTCACTTCCCAAGTCAGCGTATGAGCTAGAAGTTAATCTGTTTTTTTTATAAATCCATAATCCCTGTTTCAACCCAACCGAATCAATACAATTAACGGCTACCCCGTCATAAGTGTCGCAAGACTGCCCGAGACATGCTAGACTAAAAGCAAGTAAAAGTATTGTCAAAATTCTAGTCATATTCTTATGCTCGCTAACAATAGTATAAGCGCAATTACCTTCGGTGAGAACGCTCCGCTTAGTTGCGCTTATTCAGCTTATGGCCTTACCTGAAGTTTAGTTGTACTGGAAGGTCTCAGCTCTATTGTAAATTCTACCTACAAGTATAACGAATGTGAGGCTCAACGCGACATGGCAGGTGCCATTGCCTGTCATAGCCGTAGAATCGGATTATACGTATAAATATACGTGTAAATGGATTCTACACTTTTGTCCGTTTTGTTTGGTTAACAGGTTTTACAACAGTGCCATACCGTCGGCAGTTCCGACAGGTGAGCGTTGTTTTTGTGTCCATACAAGCTACTGCTTCTTCTTTTTAACCCATCGCCGCAGGTGGATTGTTCTATTGCCTAAATTTGGAAAATGAATCTGATCCAAGAATTTCGAAAGAACGAGTCGCTGCAGGATATAGCCGATAAGCATCTGCAATTCATGGTCGATCATGGAGAGGTAAGAAGCTACAAGAAAGGCGACTTTATTTTCAAGGCAGGAGATTCTGCAGACGAACTTCTTTACATCTTAAGTGGCCGTTTCCGATTGATCCTTACTCAGAATGGCGAACAGCGAGAAGTTGCAATGATGACGCAATACGATATTTCAGGCGTGTTGCCATACAGTCGAATGACCCATGCGCAAGGTGCTGCAGAATGCCGTGAAGATGCTGAGATTTTTGCCATGGATAGAAAACACTTTCGCGAAATGATTGTGAACCATGAACCGCTCGCCGAAGCCTTGGTTCATCATATGGCTTCGCGTATTCGGAGTTTTACCAAGTTGCGTATGCAAGATGAAAAGCTGATTTCTTTGGGAAAGCTCTCGGCAGGGCTTGCCCATGAACTGAATAACCCTGCCAGTGCCATGGTGCGTAGCTCAGAGGAATTGTCCAAGCATCTCAAGCTATTGCCCGATGGATTTAAGCAGGTGATGAAGTCAAACCTCGATCCTGACAAGGTTGATAAAGTGAATGATTGGCTTTTTTCTATTCTAGATCATGAACGCCCATCATTGACCCTGATGGAAAGAAATGATCGAGAAGATGAAGTTTCAGATCTTTTGGAAGAGTATGGCATAGACGATCCTTTTGAGCTTTCAGAAGAATGCGTGGATTATGGCCTGAGCGGCGATGATATTGAAAGCCTTCATGAACTCACCGGGGAAGGTGATTTTCACACAGTCATTCATTGGGTCGTCAATAACTTGAGCACCGAACGAATGGTGGAAGAGATTCATACGTCTGCTGAGCGCATATCGACCTTGATTGGAAGTATCAAAGAGTACAGTCACATGGATCGGAGCCAAGACAGGCAGGATGTTGACATCAACTCTGGCTTAAAGAGCACTATTACGATGTTGCGTCACAAGGCGAAGAATGCGCAAATAGAAATAGAAGAAGCCTATTGCGACGGTATTCCTCACCTTTCGGGAATGCCGGGAGAATTGAATCAAGTTTGGACCAATATCATCGACAATGCGCTCGATGCCATGGAGGGAGGTGGTACCCTGCGTATTCAAACCGATTGGGTTGAACCCAATGTTTGTATTAAAATTTCCGATACCGGTTCGGGGATCCCTGAAGAAATTCAAAGCCAAATCTTTGATCCATTCTTTACCACAAAATCTGTCGGTAAAGGAACAGGGTTGGGCTTGGACATTGTCAATAAAATTGTGGCTCGGCATAGTGGCCGAATTGATTTAAAATCAAAACCCGGGCACACCGAATTTACCATAACCTTACCTGCAGTAGAAGCGATATAGATGGCAAAGCAACCCTTGATTATAGTAGTGGATGACGACCCTCAGGTCTTGAGGGCTGTTTCGAGAGATTTGAAAAAGCAATACCGCAAAGAGTACCGCATCATTAGCACGGACAGTGCCAATGAAGCACTCGACTCTTTACTCGATTTAAAAAAGAAAGGAGATGAAGTGGCTCTTTTTCTCAGCGATCAACGCATGCCCGAAATGCCCGGAGTCGACTATTTGGAAAAAGCCGCCGAGATTTTCCCCGGAGCTAGGCGAGTTTTATTAACTGCCTACAGCGATACCGACGCGGCCATAAAGGCGATTAACGAAGTTCAGCTCGACTACTACCTGATGAAACCATGGGACCCTCCCGAAGAAAAACTCTATCCGGTCATTACGGATCAGTTGGAAGAATGGAAGGCAAACAACAGTGCGACCGTCGGTGGTCTTCGTTTGTTGGGCTATCAATATTCTCCCAAGTCGCATAGCGTTAAGGATTTCCTTTCGGGAAATTTATTTCCCTACAAATGGTTGGATGTCGAAAACGACCCCGCTGCCGCGGAAACGATGATGCTTCACGGCATCGATCACAAGACCTTGCCCGCGGTGATTTTTGAAGATGGCGAGGTCATTCTTGGAGATGACCTTAGTCCAATTGCCAAGAAGCTTGGGCTGCAGCCTACTGCTCAGTCTGAGATGTACGACGTGGCCATTATCGGAGCGGGGCCTGCGGGACTCGCGGCAGGTGTCTACGGAGGTAGCGAAGGGTTGAATACCGCATTGATTGAAAAACGAGCTCCGGGCGGACAGGCGGGTACAAGTTCTCGAATTGAGAATTACCTCGGATTTCCAAATGGCTTAAGTGGAGCAGATTTGAGTCGCAGAGCTATTTCGCAAGCTACCCGATTCGGAATTGACTTTTTAGTTCCACAGGCGGTAGATTCTATAGAATTCAATTCGGGCTACAAATGCTTAACTATGGCCGATGGAACTCATTTACACACCCATGCGGTGATCATAACCACGGGGGTATCTTATAGAATGCTCGAGTCTACAGGACTTCAGGATTTTACGGGTGCGGGTGTTTATTACGGTGCCGCGACTACTGAGGCTACCTCCTGCAAGAACAAAGACGTTTTCGTGGTCGGTGGTGGAAACTCAGCTGGACAAGGAGCCGTTTATTTGAGCAATTATGCCAAGCATGTTCACATCTTACTTCGGCGGGATAATCTGCATGATACCATGTCCAGCTATTTAATCGATCAGATTGACTCAATCGACAATATCACGGTAGAGCCTTTCCGAGAAGTGGTAAAGGCCACGGGTGATGACCGCCTGCAAAAATAGGAAATAAAGGACAATCAAAAAGACAATTCCTATGAAGTAGATGCCGGAGCACTCTTTATCTTCATTGGCGCCAAGCCTTACACGGAGTGGCTTCCTTCCTCAATACTAAAAGATCCAAAAGGTTTTGTCTTAACCGGTCGTGATCTTTTGAATCATCCCGACTTCAAGAAGGGTTGGCCGTTAAAACGTGATCCATTTTCCTTGGAGACATCAGTACCAGGAGTCTTTGCAGCAGGTGATGCACGCTCTGGTGCGATGAATCGAGTCGCTTCAGCAGTAGGAGAAGGGGCTATGGCGGTATCTTTTACGCATAAATATCTAGCGGAAGTTTAGTTAGCTGACATCTGACACTGTTCTGTGATATCTGAAACCTGTCTTCTTGCCGACACTTGGGAACTATCAGGGGGTGATCCCATTCGACATACTTGTATTCTTGTTGATCAGAAGCGATGGGGAACTTGTCTTCCATGCTTCTTTTGAACGGCTCAAACCTGATTTTCAATTCTATCAACATGAGAAAATATCCCTTTTTATTACTCCTAGTGCTGGCTGGATGCATTGGTACTGATGAAGTTGATGACCCCATTGTCGGCGAATCGATTGTATTGGATCAAGAACAGATTTCTCTTTTGATTGGAAATTCTGCTCAAGCCAATGCCACTTTTTACAATCGATATGGAATTGAAGAAGATATACAGCTTATTTGGAGTTCATCGAATGAGTCTGTGGCAACAGTTGATATGGCCGGATTGGTAACAGGAGAAGGAAGTGGGCAAGCAAATCTGACTTGTTCCGTCGGAAGCACTACTAGTCTTCCGCTGCTGGTAACTGTGGTTGAAGATGAACAAGATGTTGCTCAGGTATCCGTTTCGTCTCCGGTCGGGAATCAAATCAGCATAGGGCAGGAAGTCACTCTTTCGGTGCAAGTGCTCAACGTTCTCGGTGATCCGATTGAAGGACTGGAAATTGAGTACACCGCTCTGGACCAGGAAATCCTTTCAGTCAATCAAAACGGAGTTGCCACAGGAGTTGCCAACGGATTTGGCCGTATCATCGCTACAGTCGAAGGTGTGCAAAGCAATACTCTCGGAATCCAAGTCGGTCAAACTAGCAGAACAGGAACTTTTAGCGGAGCCAATGGATACGACGCTGAAGGATCTACTGAATTGTTTTTGGCTGATAATGGAGATTTGATGCTCAGACTTGAAGACAACTTTGATACCGACTTTGCTTTAGGAACATTTATCTATTTGAGTAATTCTACCTCGGGTAGCGTCACTCGAAATGAAGGACTGGAAATACAAGAGGTCAGTTCAGGAGGAGCCTACCTTTTCAATGTTTCGTCAATTGATCCTACTGTGACTATCGATGATTTCAATTACGTCATTGTCCTGTGTAAACCTGCAACCATCACCTTCGGCTATGCCCAACTCAATTAAAATGAAAAAGCTATTCTTACTTCTATTTCTGGGTTGTACTTCTGCATCTGTCGTGGCGGGCGGTGGCTGGACGTACGTCAAAGGAAAAGGCTTTGTGAAAGTAAGCCAGAATGCCATCTACAGCGATCAACTCTTCAATCCTGATGGAGAAATTATCGACATTACTACCATCGGCTACTATGCCACTTCTATATACGGAGAATACGGTCTGACTGACAAACTGACGGCTATAGCTTATGTGCCTTTCTTCACTCGCAATACACTCAACAAAACACGTTTTAATCAGTCGGGAATGGAAATCCCCGGCGATGAATTGAATTCTATCGGAGATATTGATTTGTCGCTACAATATGGGTTTTACAAATCAGACACTTGGGTGGCTTCGGTGCGCGTTCTCTTTGGACTGCCCACAGGTGAAGTATCAGGTGGTGAGACTGGCATTCTTCAAAGTGGAGATGGCGAATTCAATCAGATGATCCGCTTTGATTTGAGTCGTCCTATCTCAAAGAATGCATGGATTTCAGTCTATGCGGGATTGAACAACCGTACCAATGATTTCTCTGACGAGTACCGTTTGGGTGCCGAAATCGGTTCTAAATTTTGGACCAGTTTTCTAGCTATCGCTAAAGTGGATGTGGTGCAGTCTTTTTTCAATGGCGATGCGGATCCATCTCAAGGAGGAACGATTTTCTCAAACAATACTGAATTTGTCAGTCCATCGCTGGAGCTTGCCTACGAAATGAAAAATGAGATAGGATTTTCGCTTTCCGCTGCAGGTGCTTTTGCCGGAAAGAATATTCTCGCTTCGCCTAACTATGGGGTAGGGATTTACAAGAAGTTTTAGAAGAGACTCGATTAGGTTTATGATGTGATCGGCAGCTTAGACGCTCTCCAAGCGTTTGGCGACATTCCTTCATACTTCTTAAACGTTCGAGAGAAATAATTTAAGCTTTGAAAACCACTTTCGAAGCAGGCCTGCGTTACTGTACGACGATTTTGGAGCATATGCCTCTTGGCCAATCTCAGCCTTTCACGATTTACAAATTGCACTGGCGTCTCACCCATTTCACGTTGAAATTTTCGAAAGAATTGCGCTCGGGAGAGACATGCCTTATCGGCCAATTGTTCGATCGTTAGTTTGGAGGAGATATTCTGACGGATAAATTGAATTACCCCTGCAAGCCGATTTCGAGTCGAGAGCTCTTTCAGGTTTTCCAAAAGGAAATGACGCGCATTGGTCTGCATAAGAGCAGCTATAAGTTCCCTAGTGGTATTCGAAGCCATCATTTGCTTTCCGAAATTATCCTGCACCATTACTCGTATCAGTCGGTTCAATCCATCTTGAACTTGAAGATTGTTCATCAATAGAAAGTTGTCGTCAGTCCAATTCCATGTCCCCTTATCTACCTTCGGGAAATACTCATTGAGCCAAGCCATGGTGCTGTGCACAAACCCATGACTGATTTCCAGGGCCATACACTGGGTGGGATCATCTTGTTTTGCCTCAGGGAAATCGATATACATCAATTCCGAGGCGGGCATGACGATTGTCTCTCCGGGTGTAAATTCAAAAGGATCTTTTTCCTTCAGGTGCATTACTTTCTTTCCTTGGATCATGCTCACCACTACTGGGTTGTCGAATTTTAAATCGAAGCTATGTGTGATTTTTCTTGTCTCAAACACATTGAGAACAGCATGGTCTGCATTGTGCGATGTGCGATGCTCCACCTCAGTAGTCGGGCTACTGAAAATCTTGTGTTTCTCTTTTAAGTTAAATCGGTCAAGCATTTCTCACGAAAATAATACGGTGTTAAATATACACATATGAGCCACCATTTGAAATTTTTTGGGAGTATGAGACTATTGTGCTAGTCGTTGCGACTAACGTCAAAAGGGCAAGGAGTGTTATCCCTGACATTGCAGTCGAACTAATAAATTAATGTAATGTCAACACAAACAGCAGAAGCACCGAGCAGCACCGTACTGGCTCGGCCTGAATTTAAAGAGAAGTACGGCAATTACATCGGAGGAAGATTTGTAGAGCCCGCAGGAGGAGAATACTTCGATGCAATTTCTCCCATCGACGGAAAACCCTTTACGAAAGTAGCACGGGGAAAAGCAGCTGACATTGAAATGGCCATCGACGCCGCCCACAAAGCATTCAAGACTTGGGGTAAGTCCAGCGCCACTTTTCGCAGCAATGTATTATTGAAAGTAGCCGACAGAATTGAAGAAAACCTGGAGTATTTAGCTCGGGTAGAAACTGTAGACAACGGAAAGGCCGTTCGTGAAACCATCAATGCCGACCTCGCCTTAGTGGTCGATCACTTCCGTTATTTTGCGGGTGTCATCCGTGCTGACGAAGGTTCGGTTTCGGAACACGATGAATTAACGGTTTCCATGAACATCAATGAACCTCTCGGGGTAGTTGGACAAATCATTCCATGGAATTTCCCATTGCTTATGGCCACTTGGAAAATAGCACCTGCACTGGCTGCCGGTTGCTGCACTATCGTTAAGCCGGCAGAGCAAACGCCCGCTTCGATAATGGTGCTCATGGAACTCATCGGCGATCTTATTCCCGAGGGAGTGCTCAACGTAGTGAACGGTTTTGGACCTGAAGCTGGAAAGCCTTTGGCCCAATCTCCGCGCATTCAGAAAGTAGCCTTCACGGGTGAAACAACTACGGGTCGACTTATCATGCAGTATGCTTCAGAGAACCTCAATCCCGTGACCATGGAGCTTGGAGGGAAGTCACCAAACGTATTCTTTCCGTCTATCATGGAAGCCGACGACGCCTTTTTCGACAAGTGCATCGAAGGTGCGGTACTTTTTGCCCTCAATCAGGGAGAGGTATGTACCTGTCCGAGCCGAATGCTCGTTCATGAAAGCATTTACGACAAGTTCATGGATCGAGTGATCCAGCGCACCGAAGCCATCAAGATGGGCAATCCGCTGGATACGACAACCATGATGGGAGCACAGGCCTCAAAAGACCAGTTCGACAAAGTGATGAACTACATGGACATTGGTAAGCAGGAAGGTGCGGAGATTCTTACCGGAGGAACTTCAGCCAATCTGAACAGCGGTCTGGAAACAGGATATTACATCAAGCCTACGATTATGAGAGGCCATAACAAGATGCGGGTATTCCAAGAGGAGATTTTTGGGCCCGTAACTTCCGTGACGACTTTTAAAGACACCGAAGAAGCCATCGAAATCGCCAACGACACGCTTTACGGTCTAGGAGCCGGTGTTTGGAGTCGCGATGCACACGAATTGTATCAAGTACCACGCGCCATTCAGGCTGGTAGAGTATGGGTAAATTGCTACCACAACTATCCCGCGCATGCGCCGTTTGGTGGTTACAAGCAATCGGGCTTTGGTAGAGAAAATCACTTGATGATGCTCAACCACTACCGTCAAAACAAGAACATGCTTATTTCTTACGACAAGAACAAGCTGGGTTTCTTTTAGACCACGTCTAAAGGTGACCATATAGTTGACAAAACTTCCCGATCCGTCATGCGCGAATCGGGAAGTTTGTATTTTACTCTCTGACAAAAAAAGTGAATCCATGCCATACCAAAGAATAGACATTACCAACGATGCCAAAGCCTTGATCGATCAAATCAAAGCCGATCACGGTGAGCTTATGTTTCACCAAAGCGGCGGTTGTTGCGATGGTTCGACGCCCATGTGTTTTGCCAAAGGAGAATTCAAAACGGGTCCTTCCGACGTTCGCCTGGGCGAAGTATACGGATGTGAGTTTTTTATGAGTGCTTCCCAATTCGAGTATTGGAAACACACCCATCTCACCTTAGATTGTACAGAGGGTCGAGGCTCAAGCTTCAGCTTGGATATTCCTTACGGGAAAAGGTTTCTGATCAAGAGCCGTCTTTTTAATGAAGAAGAACAAAAAGACTTAGAGCCGACACTAAAAGGTGATGGGACCATGTGATTTGTTCTGATTTTTTCAATAGTTTGGGAGGGTGATCAGAAGGGTTATCCTCTTTGTCTTTTTAGGCCTTTTGGCCAATGATGTATTCGGTCAGAAACCTGACTCAAGCTCTGTAACCTTCGTCCCGCTTCCCGTTATTTTCTTCACTCCCGAAACCCGCTGGGGATTTGGTGCCTTTGCTTTTACGTCCTGGAGATTTAAGGATGAATCAGCCGAATCTCGACCTTCACAATTTCAGTTGGGCGGTGCTTACACGCTGGAAGATCAAATATTGGCCTATCTACCTTTTCAGCTCTGGTGGAAGGATGAAGAATACTCGGTTTTCGGGGAACTGGGTTGGTACCGCTACAATTACTTCTTTTTTGGAATAGGCAACGATCAACCACAAGACTTTGATGAAATTTATGGAGTAGAGTACCCGCGTATTCGTCTGAGCGCTATGAAGGAAGTCTACAAGGACTTCTACGTTGGGGGACGCTTTATTTTGGATGATTTTACCATTACCGATTTAGATCCCGAAGGCCAATTGGCAAATCAAACCATCTCTGGAAACACGGGAGGCTTGAATACAGGTTTGGGCGTGTTGTTCAATTTTGACAACCGCGACAATTATTTTGAGTCCTACAAAGGCTGGTACGCTGAGTTCACCGTCGATCGACACGGCGGTTATATCGGCAGCGATTTTGATTACACTCGACTTCGATTGGATCTTAGGAAGTTTTTCGAGCTCAGTCCAAAGGATCATCTCGCTACGCGCTTTTTCTCGGAATCGATTCATGGCGATGCGCCATTTATTTCACAAGCGTTATTAGGTGGTACTCGGTTGATGCGCGGCTTTTACGAAGGCCGCTACCGCGATGATAACTCGGCTGTGGTTCAAGCTGAATACCGACGGAAGCTATTTTGGCGCATCGGTGCGGTTGCCTTTGCCGCCACGGGTGCAGTAGCTCCCGAATATGGTGAGCTCGCGCTAAATAATTTGAAATACACGTACGGAGCAGGCTTGCGCTTTTCTATCGACCCTGAAGACCGAATCAACATAAGGCTTGACATGGGATTGGGGGAGGAACCGAATTTTTATCTCACCATCGGAGAGTCATTCTAGTCTACTGCTCGTTCAACTCCCAGCTATAATCCAAGAAATCAACATCTGCGCTTGGTTTCGCTCTCACTTTACTATAACGATTCACGTACTCCACTCGATTAGCGGCAATGTCTTTGAAGTCGCCCCAATACCAATCCATCAGTTTCGAGAGCTCCAGCTGATCGGTAGTAATCTTGTTTTTCTTGGGGTTATTAAAGAAGTATACCGCTTCTTCTTCAAGCTGAGCATCTAACTTTTCGGGAGTGAAAGCTTCATTTCGCAATCGAGGGCAACTTATGGCTGCGCAGACTAGAGCAAAGTGAATTCGGGGTTCGGAAAACTCCTTCCGGATAATGCCATGTTCCAAGTTATTCAGGTCGTAAGTCTCGCCTTCAATCTGAATGAACTTAATGTCCCAAGGGGTATTAATAAACGGTATTCCACCTGCGATGTCTTTGATCGATTCTACTGGATAATTTCGAATGATCAACCTCACGGTAAAGGCGTTATAGGCGTTGATCCAATACGCCAAGCGTTCGTCTTCACTCCAATTTTCCTTGTTGGGGTGATTTTTACTCAATAAGTCCAAGTATTTATTCAGCTCTAAGCTATCGCCAATCATGCCTTTGTAATTGACCATCCCAGTTTCGTCTACATGTTTTTTGAGAAGCATGTCCCAGGTGTCATGGCTTACGGGTTGAGAATCTGATTTTACATCACCAATGCCTGAGCAAGCGGTAACCAACAGTATGGCGAAAAGAAAAGAAAACAAGCGAGTCATAAATCTGAAGTGTTAAGTTGAACGTATTATAGTTACGTTCGCAAAGTCATAATAGATTTTAAAGTGGCAAATACCGTTCCCGAAATATCGATAATAATTCCAACGCTCAACGAAGAGGAGCATATCGGAAGGCTCATCCGTCATTTGACCGACAATGAGCGTAGCGTTGAGATCATCGTTGCCGATGGCAATAGCACAGATCGAACTGTAGAGATTGCAACGAAATTGGGAGCACAAACAGTTGCCGTCCATGAACCATCGAGACCTAAACAACTCAATGCCGGCGCTGATTTGGCGAAAGCTGAACTGCTTTACTTCGTTCACGCAGATACGCTGCCACCGAGGGATTTTGCCGCGCAAATTCTTGATGCTGCGAAGGATGAAAATACATTTGGCTCGTTCCGTTTTAAGTTCAATTCTGATAGGCCGAATTTAAAATTCAACTCCTGGTGTACGCGACTTCCGGTTATGATGGTCCGTGGAGGCGATCAGAGTCTTTTCATTTCGCAAAAGCTTTTTACTAAACTTGGTGGGTATCGAGAAGATCACATTGTCATGGAAGATTATGACATCATTCGCCGTGGTAAGAGAATTGCGAGATTTCAGCTTATACAAGACGATGTCATTGTTTCGGCCAGGAAATATGAAGAGAATCCTTATTGGTGGGTAAACATTTCCAATTTCATCGTTTTCTCTCTGTACTATTTCGGTGTAAAGCCCGATAGCTTGAAACGGCTTTACCTGCGACTAATCAATCACCCAAAGGCATAAAAAAAGGCAAACTGCTTGTGCGGTTTGCCTTTTCAATTTAAAGTATTGTGAATTTTACATTATCGGGTAGTATACGTGAGTGACCCACTTTGTAGAGTCAGGTTCCAAACCAGGGTCAGAAGCATATACTTCCCAAGGTGGACCTGCCATTTGAAGGTTGTTTTCTTCCATATAAGCAGCTATCGCATTGTGTGGTTTATCACCTTCTTCGTAAGGACCTGTATAGACACATTTCACCGCTTTTCCACCGTGAGACATTCCTTTCTTTATTTCTCCTTCTCCCTCTTTGTCCGACTCACAAGCCATCGCTACGGCAATTACTGCTTTATCATTTTCTTCATCCCATTCATTGTAAACTGCCAGAGGCATTTCTAACATATTCTGAGAATCGGCTCCTAAGTAAGCGCCAATCTTGCCATACCGCTCTCCGTAAAAGTCACTGGACATTTCCGAAATCTTGATTTCGTCTTCGATGTAATAAATGGGCATGGCTTCCACTTCTACTTCTGAAATAGGCATATCAGGTGCAGCAGAAGCCTTTTCTTCAGCGACAAGTTTGAGTTGATCAACGCCTTCTTGAAAATCTTCTCCCATCATTTCTTCAGCATCCATCCAGAAAAGATATCCCGGAAATTCTCCGTTTACCGCCCATGTCGCTTTCACTCCATCAGGTGTTTCTTCAAAGTCCCATTCTACAATGGATTCAGATTCCCAAGGTGAGGTGAAGGTTAGCGTGGCCTTAATGTATTCATTCGGAACACTTTCGGTTATCTCAAGGATTCCCGTTCCGACGCTATCGTTTCCAGTCCACTTATAAATGGCGCCAACTCCTGCCTCAGGGCCTTCGTAGGTTTTGTCCATATTGGGATCCATTTTTTCCCATGGACTCCATGCATCGCGCATTTTGTGGTTGTTCACTTGATCGAAGACCAATTTTGCGGGAGCATCAATTGTAGCGGATCGCTCAACGCGATACTCCGTAGGGCTGCAAGAAGCCATAAGGGCGACTCCTATGCCAGCAATGATTATTCTACTTTTCATGGTAAATTAAGTTTAGTTTGTACTCAAAAGTAGAAAAATACTTCAACCTTACTACCTGAAAAGAAGTGCATTAACCTTTTTGTCTACTTTGTAAAACGGCCTCTATATCTTTTAAAGCAAAGCCCTTCGCCTCTAGTAGAATCAAAAAGTGATACATCAAATCAGCCGCTTCATTTTTGAAGAGATCATCGTTGTTGTCTTTCGCCTCAATCACCAGCTCCACTGCTTCCTCGCCTACTTTTTGCGCAATTTTATTCATGCCTTTTTCGAATAGCGATGTAGTATAGCTTCCCTCCAAAGGATTGTCCTTTCGGTCTTTGATTGTCGCTTCTAACTCATACATAAACCCCTTTGCCCCCTTGTCGCCAAAACAGGTCTCTGTCCCTTGGTGGCACACTGGACCAGAAGGAATGGCTTTAATCAAGAGCGTATCTCGATCACAGTCGAGCTTAGCCGAAACAAATTTCAAGTGGTTACCCGATGTTTCACCTTTTGTCCAGAGTCTGTTCTTGCTGCGGCTGTAGAAGGTAACAAGCCCCTCGGCTTTAGTTCGCTCAAATGCTTCATCGTTAATATAGCCGAGCATCAGCACTTCCTTGGTTCGGTCATCTTGGATTACGGTGGGAATCAAGTCGTCGCCTTTCTCAAAATCGGGATTCATCGTATCGATATGTTTTGGGTTCTTAATGTCTTCTTTAATTCGGGAATAGGTATTTCGCCAAAGTGGAAAATACTCGCAGCTAATGCGGCATCGGCAATCTGAAATATTTCGGTAAAGTCTTCGATCTTGCCCGCACCGCCCGAAGCGATGATGGGAATATTGGTCGCATGGCTAATGGCTTTGGTCAAGTCGACGTCAAATCCGCTCTTGGTTCCGTCCTTTCGCATCGAGGTAAGGAGGATTTCACCCGCTCCGCGTTCTTCGGCTTCTTTGGCCCATTCTACGGCATCTCTCTCCGTGGGAGTGCGACCGCCGTGGGTAAAAACCACCCATCGGCCGTCCAGCCAATTCGCATCGAGCCCCAACACCAGGCATTGATTTCCAAATCGCTCGGAAATCTCGTTGAGCAATTCAGGCCGCTTCACCGCCGATGAGTTCACGCTCACTTTATCGGCGCCTGCTTTCAATAGAGCGGCGACGTCTTCCACACTCGAAATTCCACCACCGACGGTAAACGGAATGTTGATGCGCTCACCGATTCGCTCCACCAATTCAACAAGCGTTTTGCGCTTATCCACCGTCGCAGTAATGTCCAGAAAGACCAGTTCGTCTGCTCCTTCTTTAGAATAGGCTTCCGCCAATTCTACGGGATCTCCCGCGTCGCGTAGATTGACGAAGTTGACGCCCTTTACGGTACGACCATCCTTGATGTCGAGACAGGGTATGATTCGTTTCTTCAGCATAAGTTCGAGAGGTCTTTCAGGTCAATGCGCCCTTCGTAAATGGCTTTGCCAATGATGGCTCCGTACATTCCCATTTCCCGCAGTTTTTCCAAATCTTCCATGTCTCTGACACCACCACTGGCAATCAGGTTGAGATTTTCGATTTCACCTAATAGCTTTTTGTACAACTCGAACGATGGCCCCTCCAGCATTCCGTCTTTGGCCACGTCGGTGCTGATCACGGTTTTAAATCCCTTCTCCAAATATTCTCTCACAAAGTCGAAGATGTACTCATCGCCCGTTTCCGTCCAGCCTGAGATGGCGATTTTTTCTCCTTTTACATCCGCGCCAAGTATCAGCTTTTGATTTCCATAAATGCTGAGCCACTCTGTCACGAGCTCTCGGTTTTTGACGGCTACGCTTCCCACGGTTACTTTTTTCGCACCAGATTCAAAGGCGATTCGAATGGATTCATCCGACTTGATGCCACCGCCAAAATCTATTTCCAGCGGAGTCTTTGAAGCAATCTTTTCGAGCGTCTTGTGGTTGACCACCGCTCCCGTTCGGGCTCCGTCCAGATCCACCAAATGGAGGTAGCTCAGGCCTGCATCGGCAAAGCGCATCGCCATGTCGAGCGGATCGCTAGAATATTCTTTCTTCGTGCTGTAATCGCCTTTGGTTAAGCGCACACACTTCCCATCAATCAAATCGATAGCGGGTATTATTTTCATGGATTGATTTTTAAAAAATTCGATAGAATACGAGCACCTGCCTCTCCCGATTTCTCAGGATGAAATTGCACTCCATAGAAGTTGTCTCGTTGAAGCGCCGCCGTAAAAGAATGGCCGTAGCCGCTTTTCGCGGAAGTGTCGGAACCAAGCTCCACAAAATAGGAGTGGACGAAGTAAACGTCCGCTCGTTCGGACAAGCCTTCGAATAATGGTCCTCTCATTTCTACCAGTTCATTCCAACCCATATGGGGCACGCGCTTGTCGGCTTCAAAGCGTTTTACCCTTTCGGGAAAAATGCCAAGGCAATCGGTATCTCCTTCTTCGCTGTGGCTGCACATGAGTTGCATGCCCAGACAGATACCGAGAAAGGGTTGGTGCAGTTCAAGCAAGATTTTGTCAAGACCTCGTTCTCTTAAATTCTGCATGGCAGGTTTGGCATTTCCTACACCAGGGAATATCACGCGGTCAGCTTTCTTCAATAACTCGGGGTCTGAGCTTACTTCAGCTTCCGCTCCCAATCGGTGTAGGGCGTTCAGCACCGAGCGAACATTTCCCGCATTGTAATCAACGATGGCGATCATAAGCTTCCTTTGGTACTGGGGATTCGGTAATCGCCGTTATCGGCAATGGCCATGCGAATGGCGCGCGACCAAGCTTTGAATATCGACTCGATCTTGTGGTGTTCGTTTTCTCCCTCGGCCTTGATGTTGAGGTTGCACATGGAGGAGTCTGCCCAACTTTTAAAAAAGTGTGAGAACATCTCAGTGGGCATTTCACCGATTTTTTCGCGCTTGAATTCGGCATCCCAAATGAGCCAAGGTCTTCCGCCAAAATCGAGAGCAACCTGAGCCAAACAGTCGTCCATCGGCAAAGTGAAGCCATATCGCGAGATTCCCTTTTTGGTTCCCAACGCTTTTCGGAAAGCTTCACCCAACGCTAGTCCGGTGTCTTCGATGGTGTGGTGTTCATCGACGATGAGGTCGCCCTGTACCGCTATTTCTAAATCGATTCCGCCGTGCTTGGCCAATTGCTCCAGCATATGGTCGAAAAACGCCAGACCGGTAGAAATTTTTGATTGTCCCGAACCATCGAGGTTCAAAGCAATCTTGATGTCGGTTTCCGTCGTCGCTCGTTTTACTTCTGCTCTGCGGAATCTTCCTTTCAAAAACTTGTAAATGACCTCCCAGCTTTTGGTCGTCAAAGCCGCTTTATCGTCTTCTTCGTCGGTGATGTAAATGGCCTGCGCTCCCAAGTTTTCGGCGAGTTGGATGTCGCTTTTGCGGTCGCCGAGGACGTAGGAATTGGCCATGTCGTAATCGCCTTTCAAGTAGTGAGTGAGCATGGCCGTGCCAGGCTTCCGAGTGGGAGCATTGTCTTCGGCACGAGTTGGGTCTATGAGAATCTCGTCAAAGTGAATACCCTCGTCTTCCAAGATTTGGATCATCTTCATGTGAGGCGGCCAAAAGTTTTCTTCCGGGTGAGTCTCGGTTCCCAGTCCGTCTTGGTTGGTCACCATTACCAGCAGGAAATCGGTTTCACGCGCAATTCTGGCCAGATTGGTAATAGCTCCTGGGAGGAAACGAAGTTTTTCAATGCTATCAATCTGCTCGTCGGCGGGCTCTTCGATGATGGTGCCGTCGCGGTCTATAAAGAGGATTTTTTTCATTTGTCTTTTTCATGCAGCCTTAATAGGCTTAGTTTCTTTATGTTCTTTTCCCAAAGAAGAAAAGAACCAAAATTCATTTGTTTTCCTTAGGTGCGTCTTCGGTCGCTTCTAAAAAATGCAAGCGACCTTTTGACTCGCTCAGTCAAATTATTCGCTCCCTGTCGGTCGTCTGCATAATTTGCCTTGAGCTGCACTGGGGAAAACGTTGAGAATTCATCGGGCATCGAGCCGCGATGAATTTCATTTGGAATAGAGCGTGACAGGCAGAGTTCGATGTGATCAATTTGGTTCGTATTGAGCCTTGTAAGTGAGTTATACATCATGCGAAGAATTTTTTAATGGCTTCTAATAATGTTTCGTTTTCCGAAGGAGTACCGATGGTTATGCGCAGGGCATTTTTGACTTGCTTTGAGCGATCGCGCACCACGATTCCTTTTTCGGCGAGGTAATGGTAAAGCTCCGTGGCTCGATTGATTTCAATCAGCAAGAAGTTCGCTTCTGAAGGATAGATTTTTTTCACGACATTGAGTTTTTTCAATGCCACTTTCATTTCTGCTCGATCTTTTAGAATCATCTCAATTTCTGACTTTAAAGATTCTCCATCTTCCAGAGCTTCCAAAGCATAATTTTGCGTGAGCCCGTTCACGTTGTAAGGCGGTTTTATTTTATTCAAGATTTCGATTACTACCTCATTGGCGAAAGCCATACCCAGACGAATGGACGCCAGACCATATGCTTTGGACAGGGTTTGTAGCACAACCAGATTGGGAAATTCCTCGAGCCGTTTGGTCCAGGATTCTCTTTTTGAGAAATCGATGTAGGCCTCATCCACAATGACCAATCCCTCGCTGTTTCGCAAGATGGTTTCCACAGCCTCGGTATTCATATCGTTTCCCGTCGGATTATTAGGGGAGCAAATGAAGGTGAGTTTGGCATCCACTTTCAGCGCCTTTTCCAAATCAATTTGAAAATCTGACTTGAGCGGAACTTCTACAGTTTCCACCGCATTAATATCGGCCGAAATGCGGTACATCCCGTAAGTGGGGGTGAAGGTTAGAATGGATTCTTCGCCTGGTTCACAGAAAGCGCGGATCAATAGATCAATCGCCTCGTCGCTGCCATTTCCCAAGAAGATCGACGACTCTTCAACGCCTTTTAAAGCGCTGATTTTTTGCTTGAGTTTCCGCTGATAAGGGTCAGGGTAGCGATTCAGCGATTGGTGATCAAATGGATTCTCGTTGGCATCCAGACTGATCATTGCCTTTCCCGTAAATTCATCGCGGGCGCTACGGTAAGGCGAGAGTGCTTTCACATTCTCCCGAACCAGACTCATTATGTCGAATGCTTTCTTCATTTCAATCGCAGGCTTACCGCGTTTTTGTGGGCTTGCAGTCCTTCGGCTTCTGCCAATAGCTCTACCTCTCGACCGATATTTTCCAGCCCTTCTCTCGTTACTTCTTGGAAGGTCACTTTCTTCACAAAACTATCCAGCGATACTCCCGAGTAGCTTCTCGCAAAGCCATTTGTCGGTAAGGTATGGTTTGTTCCACTGGCGTAATCGCCCAAGCTTTCGCAACTCCATTTCCCGATGAAGACGCTCCCAGCCGTTTCTACCATTTCCGCCAGTTCACGTGCATTTTCGGTGGAGAGGATGAGGTGTTCGGGGGCGTATCGGTTGGAGAAATTCATTGCCTCTTGATCTGATTTCATGATCACTGCCAGACTATTTTGAAGTGCCTTACGAGCTACTTCTTGGCGTGGCAAAACTGAAACTTGCGATTCTACTTCTTCGAGAATTCCTCCCAATTTTTCCGAAGCATCACCTCGTTCTTCGCTCATCACCAAAACCACTTGGCTATCTGCGCCGTGTTCGGCTTGACTCAATAGATCAGCAGCGACAAAAGCCGCATTGCTTTCAGCATTGGCAATCACCAAGACTTCGCTTGGACCGGCGGGCATATCGATGGCGGTTCCTTCTTGTTGCACCAGCTGCTTTGCGAGTGTGACAAATCGATTGCCGGGCCCGAAGATCTTATCCACTTTGGCAACTGTTAATGTTCCGTAAGCCATAGCGGCAATTGCCTGAGCACCTCCCATACGGTAGATTACTTTCAGGTCGAGCTTTCGCGCAATGTAACGAATGGCCGGGTGAATGGAACCGTCGCGGTTTGGCGGTGTGCAAACGATGATTTCGCGGCAGCCCGCTAGCTTGGCTGGTACACCCAGCATCATCAAAGAGGAGAGGAGCGGTGCCGTTCCACCCGGAACGTAGAGTCCGACTTTTTCGATGGGCAGGCTTTTGCGCCAGCAAGTTACTCCTGGTGCAGTTTCGATCTTCTCGACCTCGTCGGTTTGGGCGCGGTGAAATCGCTCGATATTTTCGATCGCCAAGTTGATCGCTGCTTTCAGATCCTCGCTCAAGTCGTCTGTATCAGCTTCTAAATTTATTTTGATTCCATCGAGGTCTGCGTCGTCAAATCTGCGGGTGAAATTTAATACAGCAGCATCGCCGCCATTTTTAACCTCGGCCAGAATCTCCTCTACCGACTCTTTGATTCTGTCGTTTTCAAAATCGGGTCGCTGAATTAGCTCATTCCATTGCTCCTTGGCGGGAAATTTAACCGTTTTCATAGCACCATTTTTTCGATTGGACATACCAAAACTCCTTCGGCTCCAGCTGTTTTCAATTTATCAATCACTTCCCAGAATTCGTCTTCTTTCACTACCGAGTGCATACTGCTCCAGCCTTCTTTTGCCAATGGCAAAACCGTCGGACTTTTCATTCCCGGAAGGAGGGAAGAGATCTCACCAAGCGAAGAGTTGGGAGCATTGAGCAAGATGTACTTGAACTTGTCGGCTTTGTTTACCGCCCTGATTCGAAAGAGTAATTTCTCTACCAATCCGGCTTTCTCAGCGCTGAGATTCTTGTTTTGAATTAGCACGGCTTCACTTCGGTCTACAGTCTCGACTTCTTTGAGGCCATTCGCCAAGAGCGTACTGCCCGTGCTCACGATGTCGCAAACCGCATCGGCCAGCCCGATGCTCGGCGCGATCTCCACGCTTCCGCTGATTTCTTCGATTTCAGCGGTCAGTCCTTTTTCGTCAAGGAAGGTTTTGACGATATTGGGATAGCTGGTAGCGATCTTTTTACCGTTGAACCAATCGAGTCCCGGATATTCCACTTCTCGTTGAACGGCCATGGAGAGGCGGCATTTGGCAAAACCCAAGGCCTCGGCCACTTCGACATCTTTCTTCTTTTCTTTAACCACGTTCTCACCCACGATTCCAAGATCGGCGACCCCATCGGCGACGTATTGAGGAATATCGTCATCTCTCAGGTAAAGTACCTCCAAGGGGAAGTTGGTAGCTTCGCTTCGTAACTTACCGCCGTTGGAAACTTTGATTCCACAATTCTTTAAAAGCTCCACACTCTTTTCGCTTAATCTTCCGCCTTTTTGTACCGCAACTTTCAATTTCATTCTTTCGATTTTTATTCAATAAAAAAGCCCCTCCGAATTCGGAGGGGCTTTTGTTCGTTTATATGCACAACACCACTACCTCTGTTCGGAATCGAAGAGTAAAGTAAAATGATGATGTAAATGTGTTCTCATTATGCGAGTGCAAAGTAATTGCATTTGGTCTTAACCAACAAATAAAGTTGATGAAGGTTTTGAATCGATCGTTTTTATTATCAATCGTGAAGCATTAGGTGACTTAAATCATCTTTTTCACTTACGATTTTGTTTAACTTCGAAAGTACCTCAACCAGTGTTATGCAAAAATCTAAAAACCTAACAACGACATTATCGTCGATAATGGGAATTGTCGTTATCGTCGTATCTCTGATCGCTTCCTACTTTATTTATTTCAATGTTCTCGGACACCCTGACAACTTTGTGGGAGGCGATCCATCAAACGAACCTGTCGAAGGGAACTACCTTGGTGTGATATACAAGGGAAGTAGTATTGTCATCTTGCAACTTTCCTTCATTATCATTCTGATTACTTATACCGTGGAAAGGGGAATCAATTTGGCCCGTGCCAATGGCAAGGGAAAAAACAAAGAGTTTGCTCGCAATATCAAGCTCCTCTTGGGTCGTGGCGATATAGATGCCATTCATGAAGCTTGCGAAAAGCACAAGGGTTCCGTTGGAAACGTAGTCCGCAAAGGAATCGATTCCTACTTGCAGATTGTCAAGGTCGAGAAACTACGGCCCGAAGAGAAAGCCTTCCGACTGAAAAGGGAACTCGAAGAAGCGACTCACTTGGAACTACCACATTTGGAACGAAATATGGCCATCATTTCGACCATTGCTTCTGTAGCTACTCTGATTGGATTATTAGGTACGGTAACGGGGATGATTCGCGCCTTCAGTGCTTTGGCCCGGGCAGGCTCTTCAGATGCAGTCGGACTTGCAGGTGGTATCTCACAAGCTTTGGTCACAACGGCTTTGGGGATCAGCACTGCCGCGATAGCTATCGTGGTTTTCAATTTTTACAATACGCTGATTGATCGCATCACTTACGCGGCAGATGAAACCAATTACGCTCTAATGAGTCGATTTAAAGAAGAAATCGATAGCTGATGGCAATGATGCGCAACATAAAGACGAAGCCAAAACTCGACATGAATCCGATGGTCGACATGGCTTTTTTGTTGGTAGCTTTTTTTATGATGACTACAACATTTCGCCCTGAGCTACCCGAAGAAGTCCTCATTCCGCCGTCATCGGCGGAGGTGAAGCTTCCCGAGCGACATTTAGCAACTATCACAATTACCAAGACGGGAGTGGTCTTTTTTGGAATTGACAATAAGTTTGATCGAAGAGAGCTACTGGGCCGAGTGGGGCGAGAGTTTGGAGTCTTTTTCGACGAAAGTCAATTAAATACCTATTCACTCATAGCTACCGCAGGCGTTCCCGTGGAAAAGATGGGGGAATTTCTGGATGCAAAGGCAAGCAGAAGGCCATTTGCACAGCAGGGGATTCCATTAACGGAAGACTCTCAATTGTTCTATTGGATTAGGAATGCCCGCGCGGTCAATCCCAATTTGCGTTTTGCCATCAATGCCGATGGAGAGACAAAGTATCCCGTGATTCACGAAGTGTTTGAAACACTTCGCGAACTGGGAGTGACGCGATTCAATTTGGTAACCGAAAAAACGGAAGAAGATGTTACCAAATCTTGAAGATATCGATATAGACAAAATCCACGGTCGCGACGACGATGCTCGTAAAAAATTGAAGCGGGAAGTCGATGTGGACATGAATCCAATGGTGGATTTGGCTTTTCTCCTTTTGACATTTTTCATGTTGGCAACGACTTTCAGCAAACCACAGGCAATGGAAATACTCGTTCCGGCCAAAGCAAAAGACACGGCAGAAATCAAGGAGACTCCTGTCAAGGAATCCAAAACAATGAGCTTGGTTCTAAAGGAGAATGAGATAGTGTGGTACAGAGGGATTACTGAACCTGAAACTTTTGAAATTGACTATCAAGAAAAGGAGCTCCTAAAAATTTTGGCAGAAGCCAATGCGAATACCACGGATCTTGTGGTGCTGATCAAGCCGCTACCTTCCAACGAATACGCAGACTTGGTGCTGGTGCTAGACGTTTTGAGTTACTCGGGTGTAGAGCGCTACTCCTTGATCGAGCCTTCTGAATTTGATATGGAAATGGAGGAATAATGGACGCTGCCAAGACATATGGAGCTGAAGAATTGGAACGGAAATATCCGATGTCTGCCCTTATTTCTTTGGGGATTGCTCTTTTGCTGGTCACGGCTGCAGTGGTTTATCCGCTTATTGTGGATCGGTTAAACCGTAAAAGCGAAGAGGCCATTTCGGTAAAAGTGAAAAAGGTGATCAACTACTCCGAGCTCAAAGCTCCGCCACCCATCGATTTGGAGAAAGTACAACCACCCGTGTTAGAGGCAAAGCCAAAGGCCAAAGTGATCAAATACCTACCGCCAAAACCGAAAAAAGATGAAGATGTGATCGATGAGGATATTATCCCAACGATGGACGAGTTGAGTCAGGATTTTATTGGAACGGAGAATATCGAAGGCTTAGACAGCATTATGATTGACAGTGAGGAGGTAGAGATTGTATCCGAAAAGCCGGAGGAAGCCGTTGAGGTTTTTGAATTTGTGGAAGTGATGCCCGAATTTATCGGTGGAGTTGAAGCGATGAACACATATTTGAAGGACAATCTGCGTTACCCGTCAATGGCGAAGGAGGCCAAGATCCAAGGTCTCGTATACGTCTCTTTTGTAGTGACTGATAAAGGAACTATTGAAGAGATTCAAGTTGTACGAGGAGTCCATCCCTCATTGGATGAAGAGGCCGTGAGAGTCATTTCAGGCATGCCGCCATGGAAGCCAGGACTTCAAAACAGGCAAAAAGTAAGCGTGCGGTTTACGTTGCCGATTAGGTTTGTGTTGAAGTAAGGTCATTAATCACTTTGCTTTAACATTTCACTTGTCGACGACTACCTTCCCGTGGTAAATGGATTGATCTGCTTGCACTTGAATCAGGTAGATTCCATCAGCCAGATCAGATATGTCGATGCGTTGCAATCCCGAATTCAAGAATTCTTGTCGCACCACTTTTCCCGTAATGTCAATCATAGTGAGTTGCGCCGCGTTTTCATTTAATTCAAATGAAATGCTGCTGCTGCTCGGGTTCGGGAATACCTTCAGTGGTTTTCTTTCTTCGGCTCGATCAGTAGAAAGCACTATTGCAGGCAGGGGATCGCATTGCATTCCTTCCACTTCATCGGCAAAGCGTTGGAGGGTTTCAATTACAGTTTCTTCATCATCGAAAGATTCGCGTGCGAATATGTAGGCGAGGTCGATGTATTGCACATCGCCGGGAGCGAAGGTGAAAGGGCCTGAGGAGCCGATCATGCGACGATCTTGGGCGGGAAACCCTTCATTTTCTTCGGTCCACGAATAGTTCGGATTAATTCCATTGGTCCCTGCGAACAAAGGATCTGATTCCCCTGGAAACATATAATCAGTCATTTGACCAATTGATTGTGGCGTATAACCAGTTCCGCCAAATTTAAGCGGAGTACCATCCCGCCATATTCCGCGCATGTAATGATAATACTCTATTCCACTCTGAGGTCCCCATGTCGCTATGGGGCCATCTGAATTATTATACGACACAGATTTCGATAATCCCAATCGCTCGTTATCTAAAGTGCCGTCACTGTATCCACTTGTTTCGTTAGCATAGAATTCTAGATATTCAGCTTCATCATCGGCGCCGTTTGCAGGCGTCAGAGCGCCTGAAAGAACTTTTACACCCATGGCTGGCACATCGGAGCCATAACCAGGGCCAGCATCACTGCTTCCGTCAAATGGGCTGCCATTGTAACCGTAGAACATACTTCTCCCAACATCGGTGGCGACATAATCATCTGAGTAATTCCCAATATCAAAATCAGTCCAGAATCCTGTGTAGGTATCTGTTAGTGCGAAAGACCCCCTGTTAATTAGTTTGTGTTGCACGAACAGTGTATTAAATTCTGAACCTTGTTCTGAATTATAACCATAAACCGTCGTGTGTACTTCGAGTCCAATTTCATTTCCGTCAGAAGAAGCGCCATTTGCTCCGAGATCATTCCAAATGGCATACGAAGAAAAATCACCGCAAACTGCGGGATAATCGCCATTCTCAGGATCATAAACCCCATTGCTATTGTAATCCGTGTAGGGTGCCAGGTTTTCTGTAAAACCTAGCCCACCTTCGGCAGGCCATGAAATAAAATCTTCGGGTATTTCGTAGTTCGGAAATTCCAATGATTCGTCGCAAGAAGGGTTATTCATGCATTCTGCAAAAGCAATATGAGCTGCAATTTGATCATTGGTCACAAACCAAATCTTATTGTAATCCTCAACTTCTTCAGGAGTTGCCAAAGATCCATCAAGCTTAAGTGGGCCCCAATTCTCATAGCAGTTCTCATTCTCGTTTTGACAAAAGCGTCTAAAGGATATTTTAAGTTCATTACTCGCATCTATCCCTCCAACCCATAGGGCAGAGGCAAACATTGTGTGATTGAGACTATCAATAGGAACTTCTAAACCCTGCATCCCCTCTGACTCTTTGTAAAAAAGGCTCCCATTAGTGGTTTGTGTCCACCTAAAATTATTCCCTTCGAATACAAAGGTGTTCGCTTGTTCTTGTGCCAGCGCAGTCGAACTGATAGCGATGAATAAAACGACACAGAGTTGAATTGGTCTCATAGGCTTTGATTTGACAGATTAACAATTTCAAACCTAATGGGGATAAAAAGGAAAGCCAAATCGAATTCGGGCAATACTTAACAAGTCAAAAAAAAAGCCGTCCCAATTTCTTGGGACGGCTTTCAATTGAATGAGTGGATTCGAAATTATCTTACCACTTGTACTTTAACTGTTCCTTGAGTCGCTCCAACAGTAAGGTTCATGAAGTAGATTCCCTCGCTGAGGTCATTTACGTCAATGTACTCTCTGTTAAGACCGGCAGAACGTGTACCAAGATCTACAGACTTTACTACCTGACCAACGATGTTGATTAAGTCAACCGTCACTCTTTCAGAAGCATTAAGCTCGATGTCAAGTGTGAATTGGTTGTTTGTCGGGTTAGGGAATACATCAAGATCATTTGAAAGCACGAAATCGGTGCTTGAAAGAGGGTCTGTACAAGTCATGTATGGGAAACCATTGTCAGTTCCAGTGTTATCTGATTGGTTTCCACAAAGACCTTCCTCTTGAATGATCCAGATGTAGTCACCATCAGCAGGACATAGCCATGTGATGCTCAAACCTTCAGTTTCAGAAGCGATAACTTCTCCTGTAGCTGCATCGATAATTACGAAAGCAGGATCCCATGCGCCTGAAGCACCATCTTGCAATCCGAACTCGTAAGTAACTCCTTCTACACAATCAGCGGCAATATATCCTTCACTTGCCCAGTTTTCAAATGCGTCAATGGCGTTTACAGGACAAACTCCGTTTTCTTCTACCGGAGCACCGCCGAAAGCAGTAGTAAAGTCGTTGTAAGGACCACCCGCAAATACTGTGCACGTAGAAGGAACTAATACTGCGTCAATTACGTGAACAACTCCGTTGTCAGCAGGAATATCAGCCATAGTTACTTCCGCACCGTTAATGGTAATAACCGATCCGTTTATAGCAACAGTTACAGTCTCTCCTTGAAGTGTAAGAACCTCTTGACCATCAGATAAGTCACCGCTTAATGCAGTTCCTGCAACTACGTGGTACAATAATACATTTGCCAATGCACCTGTTGGGTCCATAAGCAATTCGTCAACAACCTCTTGGATTGCAGAAAATGCAGCATCCGTTGGAGCGAAAACCGTTAAGTCGGCTTCTAAATCTTCCAATGGAGCATTTAGTCCTGAAGCGAGAAGAGCTGTTTCTAAAGTGTTGTGGTCATCACTGTCAGCGATAATAGAGAAAACAGACGTTTGAGCTCCTTCTGCAATAGAAAAAGTACCCGCTAAGTCTGCTGCAGGATCTGAGAATTGATCACCACTTGCGAAAAAGTCACCTGTTTGCTCGCCCGAAATTCCAGCGTCTACAGTTACGTTGATTGTGAAGTTGTAAGTCCCTGGTGCAGCAATACCACCCCAGTTGTTATCATTATCTCCCCAAGTTACCGTTTGCCCATCGATTCCATTAAATTCCTCATCATCAAAATTAGGATCGTCGAATAGAAAGAATACGTCATCGTTAGACACACTATTGATTGTGAAACCAGCAGGGAAGGTGATTGACAATGAATCAACCCACTCGTCATCAAGATTGGTGATGTCTAATACAAATGGGATATCTAAGGTCATATCTGCCTCATAGCCATTTGCGGTAGATAATGTACCCGTTACTGTTTTTTCTTCTGATGTCCCTTTTTTAGCATTCTCAAAACGGTTGAAAATTGAATAGGTCTCATCGACATGCTTTGTACTCTGAGCCATTGCTGTTCCAGCGAAAAGGGCTGCAACCAATGTTAAAGAAGTAAAGTTTAATTTCATGAAATTAGATTTTTAGTTTCCACAAATTTAGACAGACTAAACAACTTTGCATTCACTATTGTGGTAAATTCTCACAACGTCCTCTTTATAACTTGAAATCCGTTAAAGTAAACTCAACCTCTTCGCTTTAAAGACTCGAAAAAAAAGCCATATCGATCATTGATCGATATGGCTTTCGCAATAACTATTTGTGTTGGCTTATCTAACCACTTGAACTTTTACAGTTCCTTGTGTTCCTCCAACAGTAAGGTTCATGAAGTAAATTCCCTCGCTGAGATCATTCACATCAATGTACTCTCTGTTAAGACCTGCAGAACGTGTTCCCAAGTCAATGGATTTAACCACTTGACCAACGATGTTAATCATATCAACAGTCACTCTTTCCGAAGCGTTGAGCTCGATGTCAACCGTGAATTGATTGTTTGTCGGGTTAGGAAATACCTTTAATTCGTCAACAGAAGTGAGATTGTCAACACTGCTTAGTGTTGGAAGCAATACTGCATCAATTACGTGAATTACTCCGTTTGAAGCGATTAAGTTGGCAACGATGACCTCTGCTACAACACCCGTTGCAGATGTGATTGTTACCACTCCTTCTCCATCGATACCTACGGTTACGTTTTCTCCCTGAAGGGTAGGAATGGATTGTCCATCTGTAAGATCAGTTGAATATACCGTTCCGTTTGCAACATGGTGAGTTAGAATGGTAGCTAGATCTCCTGTTGGGTCTTCTAGCAAATCATCCAACAAACCATCAGGCAATAGATCGAAAGCATCGTCAGTTGGTGCGAATACGGTGAAAGGACCTTCACCTGCCAGTACGTCGGCGAGCTCTGCTTCAATTACAGCAGTTTCCAAAGTGTTGTGAATCTCGCTAGCCACAACAATGTCAGTAATAGTCACATCGCTTTCACATGTCATGTAAGGGAATCCATTATCTGTATCAGCATTTTCAGTCTGGTTACCACAGAAACCTGCTTCTTGAATAATCCAGATGTAGTTTCCGTCTGCAGGTGCAGTCCAAGTGATGCTATTACCTTCAGTTTCGCTGGCTACGATTTCTCCCGTCAAGGCATCAATGATGATAAAGTCAGCATCCCATGCGCCAACAGCTCCACCTGAGAGACCGAATGTGTAAGTTGAACCACCTACGGCATTGTCAGCAAGGTATGCTTCACTAGCCCAAGACTGGAATCCCGTAATTGCGTTGAATGGGCAAATACCATCTGCTGCAACCGGAACTCCTCCAAATGTAGTCGTAAAGTTGGTGTAAGGACCTCCTGCAAATTGTGTACACAATTCAGGTACCAATACCGCATCAATTACGTGTACAACTCCGTTAGAAGCGGGGATGTCTGCAATAATTACTTCAGCACCGTTGATAGTGATTACACTACCGTTAATTGCTACGGTCACTGTTTCTCCTTGCAGGGTAAGTACTTCCTGACCATCAGATAAGTCGCCGCTAAATGCTGACCCACCAACAACGTGGTATAGAAGAACATTTGCCAAAGCTCCTGTCGGATCATCCAACAAAGACGTCAATACACCATCAGGAAGCGCATCAAATGCTTCATCAGTAGGAGCAAATAGTGTTAAGTCTACTGCAGGGTCATTAGTCACACCATCCAAACCAGAGGCGAGAAGTGCCGTCTCTAAAGTCTCGTGAACATCGCTAGCCTCTACAATTTCAAAAATAGTTGGATTTTCTGTTCCTCTAATGTTATCAGCGTAGAAGGTGTCATCCGTGTTGTTCAAGTCAAGATTGAAGAAAACAACGCAACGAACAAATTCATTTCCGATGTTGGCGTCATCTGAGAAATCGAAGGTTAATGTTTCCCATGCCCCTGTAACGGTTGTGTTTACAGTTCTTTGCATTCCTGCAGAAGCGGGATCATTGTTTGCAATTTCAAATCGAATGGTTACCTCCGTTAAGTCTTGTGGAGTCCAAACGTCCATTGCTACTAGTCCTGACTCAGAAAAATCAACAGGAACATTTAGGTCAATAACAGCACCTGCGAAGAGTTCAGCTGTATTTGCTGCATCTTGTGTTTGTTGCCAAACATTATCGCTGGTGTTTACCCCAGACGGATCAGGATTAGGAATTACTGAAGTATTCTGAGCTCCTCCAAATCCAATTATGTTGTAATTTTCAACAGGTAATTCGAAATCGAGTGGCAAAGAAACCACAGCAGGTGGAAGAAGAACACCATCAATAGCGTGAACGACGCCATTGCTTGCATCTAAGTTGGGAACAACTACTTCCTCTCCATTGATGAAGATTTGAGGATCAACTATCGACACGGTAACTGCAAATCCATTTGCTTCGAGTGTTTCGATTTCTTGACCATCAGTCAAATCGCCTGAAAATGCTTCAACATTGGCAGCGTGATATAATAGGATGTTACCAAGAGTTTCGGGATCATCAAGAAGATCGGCTATAATACCAGGGTTTGCAGCCTCTAGTTCGTCAAATGCTGCATCTGTTGGAGCGAATAGAGTCGTAGGGTCGAGATTTGCAAGAGCTACGAAAAGACCTGCAGCGTTTATTGCAGCTTCCAGAGTATTATGCACTTCACTGTTTACAACAATACCGTAAACAGATAGGCCTTCTCCAAGAGTCAAAGAACCTGCCAGATCTGCCGGGTTTGCAAACTGATCTCCGCTAGCGAAGAAATCTACTGTTTGATCTCCGGTCACACCGGCATCAACTGTTACTGTTACTGTGAAAAGGTAAGAGTTTGGAGCAGCAATACCCCCCCAATTGTTGTCGTTATCTCCCCAGCTTACAGTTTGACCGTCTATACCGTTGAATTCTTCATCGTCAAAGTCTGGACTTTCGAAAGCGAAGAATACATCATCGTTTGAAACAGAAATAGGCGTAATTCCTGCTGGAAAAGTAATTGAAAGGGAATCAACCCATTCGTCATCTACGTTTGTAAGATCGAAGAAAAATGGAATTTCAACTGTTGCGTCGGCATCATAACCTGTTAAAGCGGTCATTGTACCTTCTACCGCTTTAGCATCTCCCAAAGCTGTTGCCTTCTGCTTTTCCGCTTTGTACAAGCTAGTGAACGGGGAGTAATCCGCTACTGATGTTTTGGCATTCTGCGCGTTTGCCGTAGTCAGCAAAAAACATGTCAGAAGTGTTAAAAGAGTAAATTTGGTTTTCATAAATTTTGATTTTAGTTTTTGATCATTCGGCGTCATAACATGATCGGTTTGGTAATTGTTCTTTTTATGACCAAAGGATTTTTAAACTTCTTGGAGTCCTAGAAAACCTGAGTATTTGACTGTAGCTCACAGAAGGAGATGAGCAAATACTGAAGATGAGAACTCTTCGTGAAAACACCCTTGAATATCAGTGGAATATGATTTTTGTCTACAGGGAATAATCCCTACTTCTTTGGTGAAGAGATTTCGGCCAATGTTGTATTTTAATGATGAATAAGTTTTTTTAGACAACGTTTCGGGAAATCCTTTTCGGTTTTTTCGAGGCTAGTTAGAACTACTCATCGTCCCTATGCCTGGAAAGCCAAGTCTGGTAAAATTGGGTACTCTTATAGTGTCTTGACTACTTGTCTTGACTCATTGATCTATTTTCCCCGTGTTGAATCCTTCCAATGTTTTGTACTTATCGTCGAATGAGTCGACAAAACGCACGCTGTCATCTTGTAAGCCTAGCAGCAATGCAATAGAGTGTTTTAGCTGTGTCTTTAATATGGAAGTAATAGCTTCAAGTTCTTCAGGACCTTGTTTCACCTCTTCGTGTGTTCTCTTTTGAAGTCGCTCTTTGATTTTATTGGCCTCCAATTCCAACATAGGGTTGGTGCGCCGATGGTTGCCACCGAGGTAGGGCTTTTTATGCTCTAGTACTTCGCTAATGACCCAATTGTAATTGAGATCAGTAAACGATAGTGACTTGAGATGCATATTGGCGATTAGGACTTCGTCACCTTCCGTTTTGATGCGAAGGTCCTTGAGGTCTACGCCATACTTTGCAATAATATCCACCTTGAGGGCACCAATGAACTGGACGGTTTTACCCATGTCGGTGATAATCTCCTCATTCCAAGTGCGGGTGAAGTTGGTATCGAGTTCAAATAAACCCACATCGAGAATCTGCCTGATCGCCGAAACATTCAACTTGCGAGTACGAAGCTCTTGGTTCTCTTCTTTGACTTTTTCGAGTTGATCTTCTTCTTGGTTGAGTTTTGCCTTGAGCTGGTCTATTTCGGCATCTTTCGTTTTGAGAAAGGCATGGTACAACCCATAGAAAACGATCATGGCTCCGACGAATATTGCGGAATAGGCTAGGAATTCGTTAAAGATAATGGCCAAGGCTATTGCTACCGCAGCCATTATCAATAAAGCATTTCTAAGGTTTTTCATCATACCACAAAGGTACCCAATTCGTCGTGAGTGATGGTTAGTCTAGTCACGCAATAGTTTGGACAATCCGAAAACTTTGCCGTTTACGGCAGTCTCAATCAAGTAAAGTCCTTTTTCCAATTGACCGGTTTCAATCTCCACTGTTCCTGTTGCCAAAACACTCGTTGCGCTCACCACGCGACCTTGAAGGTCCAAAATTCTGATGCTAAGGTTTTGACCAATATAAGTGGTAGGTATTTCGATATAAACCTGATCGGTAGAAGGGTTGGGGTAAAGTTTTAACTGCTCTGGACGATTTTGATCAAAAACGCTCAAGAACTTTCCTTCGAAAGAGTTGGCCTCGAGGATTATTCCAGAGTCTAATGCAGTATCGACGGCATCGCAAATCGCAAATTTAATATGGTAGGTTTCGTTCTGCTCAACCTCAACAAAGGCTTCCAAATTCACTGTGAAACCATTAAACATAACATTGCTCACTACGTTTCCCGCATTCTCAATAAAGTACTGGCTGTCTTCTATCCAGTTTGGGTTGGCTTCTTCGCAAAATGTTGGATCAAAACCACTTGCGGTGCCCGAGTTCACGGTATTTATTGCAATAGGTGTATCACTTCCCGGAATAAGGGCAATGTTTATAGCTCCATTTTCGAAAGGGCCTGAAATACCCGGACCACTTATGAAAAGGCCGAAGGCATCATTAAACTGGGAGCAAGTAAAACTCTGGTATTCAATAGATGCAAATGTAAAATTGAATGCTAACGCTTCAGCCAGATTGAGGACGTCAAATTCCAGTACCGCACAGTCGTTCACATTAAAACCTGAAATGGCGATGATGTCAGGATCATCGGGTGTATCGCCCACAAAAAAACTACCTGTTTCGTTGGTGAAGAGACTAACCATATCTCCTGTGGTCATTGCAAATCCCGAGTCTACTGGCAATCCGTCGCTAAACCCATTTCCGAAGAGGCCGATTTGTATACTGGTCAAGGTGTCATCAGCAGGAAGTCCGTTAAAAGTCACATTTGATACCTCAACAAAAGTTCCTGTATTGAAAATTTCGTTTACCAATGTGCTTATGGGAATGGTATTGTCGGCATTGATTTGAGCTGAAAGCCCCGTGGCAGTTAAAAATGAAAGAAATAGAATCCCGATTTGGTAAAAGTGCTTCATGGCTAATTGGTTTTTGATTGTCAACAAGGTAAAAAGAAAAGCTTGCGTTGTAGAATGAACATGTCATTTTTGCGGTTTCCTTACCTTCGCGACCACATGAAGCTCTCACTAGTCATCACCCTAATGAATGAGGAGGATAACATCGCTCCTCTATTGGAAAGTATCAGCGCTGCTCTCCACTCTTATTCGTACGAAGTAATTTTAGTAGACGACGGTTCCACGGATCATACCGTTAAACGAATAAAGGAACTTGCCGACGAGCACGTGAAGTTGGTCGTTTTTCAAAAGAATTTTGGCCAAACCACGGCCATGCAGGCGGGTATCGATCACGCTCAAGGAGAATTTATCGTAACATTAGATGGCGATCTTCAAAACGACCCTTCTGATATTCCGATGATGCTGGATCTCCTCGAAAGAGAGAATTGGGACGTCGTTGCGGGAAACCGCAAAAACCGAAAGGATGGAATGTTTTTACGTAAAGTTCCAAGCAAAATTGCCAATTCAATGATCCGAAATTTGACAGATGTTCACATTCAGGATTATGGCTGCACCTTGCGTGTTTACCGCTCGCATATCGCAAAAGGAATGGAGCTTTATGGGGAGCTTCACCGATTTATTCCTGTGTTGGCAAAACTCCAAGGAGCCAGCATAACCCAAGTCGATGTAAAGCATCACCCTCGAATTCACGGTGAATCTAAGTACGGGCTCAGCCGCACCTTTAAAGTATTGAGCGACTTGATTCTCATGATTTTCATGCAGAAGTATTTTCGCCGCCCGATTCACCTTTTTGGCCCCATCGGGCTTATTACCTTTGGGGTTGGTGTACTCATCAACTTGTACCTCTTGGGATTGAAAATTTTTGGATACGACATTTGGGGTAGGCCACTGCTTCTTTTAGGGGTAACCCTCGTTTTGGCGGGAATTCAATTCTTGGTATTCGGATTGATCGCCGAGTTGATGCTGCGTATTTACTACCAGTCTCAGAACAAAAAGACCTACACCGTAAAAGAAGTTTTCATTGGCAAAGCCCAACGCGAAGTCAGCGCTTAAGTTTCTTGTCAAGATAGCCCTTTCGGCTCTTGCCATCTATCTGGTTTTCTCAAAGATTGAATTGGATGAGGTTTGGAGCTTGGTAAAGGAAAGCAATCCTTTCTACTTACTGGGTGCTTTGATTTTTTTCAATCTTTCAAAATTTATCAGCGCACATCGACTCCTCATTCTTTTTCGAGCAATAGGCGTGAGTATTTCGAGCAATTACAACTTACGCCTTTACTACATCGGGATGTTCTACAATCTCTTTCTGCCGGGAGGAATTGGTGGAGACGGCTATAAGATATTTCACCTGAATAAGAAAAGTGCAATCTCAAAACGAGAATTGCTGAGTGCCGTGCTTCTCGACAGAATCAGTGGAGCAGCACTGCTGGCTTTCTTAGCCTTAGCTATTGCCTCTTTTCAAGAGAGTATACTGGAGCTCTTTCCTTCCTTTTGGACGTTTCTGGTTTACATCGGGGCCGTTCTGGCCATTCCTGCTTTGGCCGTTTTGATTCGTTTGGCTTTCGCCAAATTCAAATCTGTCACCTTTCAAGCTATTCATTGGTCGTTATGGGTGCAGTTGTCACAATTGGTATGCGCTTGGTTTATTTTGTCCGCTTATGGAGTTCATGATCATTTCGCTATCTATTTCGTTCTTTTTCTTGTCTCCAGTATTGCCGCCATGTTGCCCATTAGCTTTGGAGGTGTGGGTTTGCGCGAGTTGGTCTTCCTTTATGCTTCGCAAGAATTGCCCATTGACGAAACGGCAGCCGTCGCTCTTGGACTAGTCTTTTTCCTGATTACCGCCCTGAGTTCTTTTATCGGCGTATTTTTGCGCTTGCCTTCCGGCGATTCCTTAAACAAGGAGGAGTCTTCGGGGTTTTAGATTGGCGTTTTGAAATACTATCCCGAAAATACCTTACAGCGATTTGAGTTTCCAAAAGTCTTGGCTCAAGTTGAGAAGCGTTGCAACAGCGAAAGAGCAAAGCGCTATGTGGAGGAGTTGCGTCCTACTGACGAGGTGGATTCTATTGTTCGCTTCCTCGAAGAAACGACCGAAGCAAAGTCCATTGCCGAAAATGGATTGTATTTTCCTGAAATCGCTTTCCCTAACATCAGCCGAGAACTTGGTATGTTGGGCATTGATAATGCTGTATTGGATGGACAGCAAGTCATTAAGTTCCGAAAAGTAGCCGAGGTTGCCGCGACGGTAATTCGCTTCCTCGGAGAGAAAAAAGAACTCTACCCACGACTTAGAGGAATTGTAGAAGGTTTGTATGCAAGCAAAGACTTAATCGCCTTAATCGACGAAATCTTAGAGCCCAATGGATTTGTAAAGACCTCTGCGAGCAAAGAGTTGGGAAAGGCGCGAAAAGCATTGGCAGAAGCTAAGCAGAAAGCAAATAAAGCCTTTGAGGCAGCTGTGCGGAAATACAAGAAGCTGGGCTGGTTGCGCGACTACGAAGAGAGCGTATACAACGATCGCCGCGTACTGGCAGTAACTGCTGAGAACAAGCGAAAGATAGAAGGAACCCTTCACGGTCATTCGGAAAGTGGAAATACAAGTTTTGTAGAACCCGGAAATCTGGTGAATCTTAACAATGACGTGGCAGAGTCAAGACAGTGGGAGCAACGAGAAGAGTACCGAATTTTACGGGAATTGACGCAGAACTTAAAATCCTATAAGGCCATATTAGAATCGTACGAAAATGCTCTGGGCTTTCTGGAATTTACCTTTGCCAAAGCGCGGTACGCCATGCACATTGATGCCGTTAAGCCCATTCTTTCGCGGGAGAAGGACCTTGAGCTGATGAAGGCTTATCACCCTGTCCTCCTTGAGCAGAATAGGAGTGAAGGGAAGTCGACGATTCCGATGAACCTATCATTGGATCACGAGAAGCGAATTTTGGTAATCAGTGGGCCCAATGCAGGAGGGAAATCAGTTTCCTTAAAGACTTTCGGCTTATTGCAAATCATGTTTCAGTGCGGGATGCTCATTCCCGCCGAAGGGCACAGCCGCATGGGTGTCTTCCGACAAATATTCGTCGACATTGGAGATGACCAAAGCATTGCTTACGAGCTGAGTACTTACAGTTCTCGATTGGTTAAGATGAAGCATTTCCTCTTTCACGCCAATAAGAATACGCTCTTCTTCATTGATGAATTTGGAACGGGTTCTGATCCGGAACTGGGTGGAGCCATTGCTGAGACCATCTTGGAAGAGTTGGGCAAATCCAAGGCATTCGGGGTTATTACGACACACTATGCCAATCTCAAAATTTTGGCAGAAAACAGTTCTATGATGCTGAATGGCTGCATGCTTTTCGATGAGGAAACACTGTTGCCTAAATACAAATTGGACATTGGTCAGGCTGGTAGTTCCTACACATTTGAAGTAGCTCAAAAAATCGGGCTCGACCCCGATGTGATTGAAGGCGCCAAGGCCAAGCTGGATGACAAGAAAGTGAATCTGGACAAATTGCTCATCACCCTCCAAACCAAGAAGAACCAGCTCAATAAGGAAACCCACATTCTGCAAACGGAGAAGTCGAGAATCAGAAAAGAAATAGAAGCTTCCAAACGGGAGGCACAGATTTTCAGAGAGAAACAGGAGGATCTCAATTTCAGTGAAAACAAGCGATTAATCCAACAAGGAAAAAAGTATGAATCCCTTTTAAACGATTGGAACGACCGCAACAAACGAAAGGAGATCGTAAGAAGACTCACCCTGACGAGCGAAAAAGAGGCTGCCAAGAAGAAAGAGAAAGATCTGACTGAACAGATGCGCGACAAGAAAGAGCGCATCAAAAAACAGAAAGAAAATCGCAGGAAAAACAGACAAGAGAGTAAGGAGTTGGCGGCTAAGCCGATAAACATCGGTGATAAGGTACATATGCCTGGGACCAAGGAGCCCGGGGTGGTAGAAGAGATCAATAAAAACAAGGCTACAGTGGTATTCGGGATGATTCGAACAATTGTTCCGATAAACAAGCTAAGATCGGCCGGTTAAGTGCGGGAATGTTTTAATTTTGCCTTCCAAATCTGATTTCCATGGAAGAAACGATCATAAGTAAAGAAACTCTCGAGAGCATTGATGAGCTAAGAGCATTTGTTCAGAAAAACGGTATCGTGAAAAGCGACGTCGTAGATAAACTATTGGCGCTTAGACCACATTTTATTGAGCACAACCAGCCGTTGGTTACACGCGTCATCCGAATGACAGCAGAATACATTGAGCACTTTGGCTACTTTAACTTGAATCTCCTCGCTGAAGAAATAGAGGCTGAGGACGACGAAGAAGGCGAAGCAATAGAAGTGGATGAAGAAATCGATATGGATGGTGAAGACAGTTTTACGGAGTCCAAAGAAAACTTCCTTTACTTGTTAGATCTTTTTGCTCACCCTGATAATCAGGTAAACAAAGAAGAACTCACCAGAGTGAAGCACTTGTACCTCGACCGTGATCTCTTTTAAATCTCTTTTTTGGGCAGCTGGATTAGCTGCCTTTTTCTTTTCCTGTTCTGAAAGCACTACGGAAGGCCGCCCGATATCAAGAGGCGAGGCTATTGTCGATAGTGCCATTGCCTGCCACGGCGGTGAACTCTATGAGAATGTCGATCTCTCATTTGGATTTCGAGGAAGAAACTATCAAGCCATTCGTCAGAACGGGAATTTCGAATACACGAACACTTATCGAGATTCATTGGGGAATCACCTGCGAAGATTGACAAACGACGGGTTCACCCAAGAGTTGAACAATGAGCGAATTCAACTTTCTGTAAAAGATAGCACAGCTCGCGCAGCATCGGTGAATTCCGTGATTTATTTTGCTCTCCTTCCGGGAATGCTCAAAACCGAGGCAGCAAAGAAAGAATTCGTCGGAAAGGAAGAAATTGAAGGAAATGAGTGCTTCAAGGTGCGCGTCACTTTTTCTCAAGAGGGCGGGGGCGAGGACTTCGACGATGTTTTCCTCTATTGGTTTTCAACTGATAATTACGCAATGGATTACATTGCGTACAGCTACCTCGAGGATGAAGGAGGCACCAGATTCCGCAAGGCATACAATCGCCGTTCAGTCAATGGACTGGTATTTCAGGATTACCTGAATATGGCAGGTCCTACTCCTGATTCGCTCTCGTTTGTTTCCGACATGTTCAAATCGGGACAGTTGGATACGCTTTCACGGATTGAGGTGGATCGGTTGGCGGTGAGTCCTTTCTAGAATTCCGAAGTTGGATTACTCTCCTTTCTGCTTAGAGATCTCTGTCGCTCCGAATTCCGAGAGGGTTAAAACCCTCGATGACAATCGAGGGTATTCTCATTTATAGAAACCATTGACTAAGAGACATTGGGATTACTCTCCCTTTGGTCGAGTGATCCCTTTCGCTCCGAATTCCGAGAAGCTCAAAACCCTCGATTGTCATCGAGGTGTTTTTCCGTTCATATCCATACGCTCGAGCAAGCTTTGGGAGTTGTGACTTCTTTAAAATCTCTTTGTTTTTCCACTGGGATTATCCTCCTTTCAGTCGGATGATCCCTTTCGCTCCGAATTCCGAGAAGCCAAAAACCCTCGATTGTCATCGAGGGTATTCTCATTTTTAGAAACCATTGACTAAGAGACATTGGGATTACTCTCCCTTCGGTCGAGTGATCCCTTTCGCTCCGAATTCCGAGAAGCTCAAAACCCTCGATTGTCATCGAGGTGTTTTTCCTTATCCAATAACCCTTTCAAGCAAGCTTAAGGGCTATTGGATACGAAAAAACCCATCACATTCGTGATGGGTTTTTTGCTTCTCTTAGTGACCGCGCAGGGATTCGAACCCCGAACCTCCGCATCCGTAGTGCGGTGCTCTATCCAGTTAAGCTACGCAGCCATTATTGGGAGTGCAAAGATAATTATTTTTCTAGTTTGAAGAAGAATTTACATGTAAATAGCTCGCAAGACGAATTGATGTTGTAAGCCGATCTCAGAAACTTCTCCGAGATTTATTTGCTGAAGATTCGCTACGTACCCAAAATCGATAGTAAATTTTCGGCCTAGAGTAAGTTGCAGTCCTACTGAGCCAAATCCGCCAAGTCCTACCCCGGTAAGTACATTCGCTTGGTTGTAAACTGAACCATCTACATTTCTTTGAATGGAAAGATCGACAATCGGATTAAAGAATTCGACGTTGTTTGTTCCCAAATCCAAATTAATGAAATTCGCCTCATACTTTGTGAATGTCAAAGTCCCGCCAAGATCAATGTATGGAAGAATTGATGGATTTTTCCCTTTCCTTTCTGCGGCTTCTCGTCCTAATACCTTGTGCATACCTATATTTATAATAAGGCGCTGTTCTTCACCACGGATAGCGAATGTTTCTAATATGTCATTCTGAATTCCTGTGTTATTGGTTCTTGTAATGGTAAACTCTCCGACAGTAACGGGAAAGGTTCCGCCCATTTCCATAAAAAAACCGAAATCGGAATTCAACATATATCGAAAATGTACATTGAATAAGAAGGAGGGGCGATAACGCATAATTCCAGGCATATCCGACTCGGTAAAACTCCATTCTCCGTCAGCTGCATTCATGGCATCATTTGTCCGCTGTTTGTTCTGGATAGGAGGTCCATTGATGGCGAAATTGAGCCAAGAGTTTTCAAAATTATTTAGAAATCCATCCCTTTGATAGCCATAGCCTCCATAAATTTGAGCTGTATTTTTATTGGCAAAGTAGGCCCCTATGGTTCCGCCAATATAAAACCCCTTGACACTATCAGGTGGGGTAGGTCCTTCGCCGTCGGCGTAATTGTATACTTGAGCTTTTCCCGAAAGGGTAAAGAGCAAGACGCCAATTATTAAAACGAGTCTCTTATTCATATAGCTTTGCTTTAACTTCTTCCAATATTTCATTCACCCAAAGTTCGTACATATCTCCTGATGGATGCAAATTATCCGGGGCGATCAAAGACGGATTGTCTTGAGCCATTCTGGATATCTCAGTTATATTGAAATATTTAACTGCATAAGATTCTGTGATATCTCGATTGATATCATTGTAAATGTCTATCTCCTGCGAAACGTCGGGATAACCTTGCCCAAAAGGAGTTACGCCGTAATCAGGTATGCTGAGAACAAAAATACGGTCGGTATCATTTCCGGCAAACTGAATGGCTGTTTGCAGCAGTTGCTCAAACTCCATCCCATATACATCAAGGGGTTGATTTTGGAACTGGTTGTTTACACCAATGAGCAGTGAAACAAGATCATATTCTCCAGCCAAATCAGCTATTTCTATGGCGCTGATGAGCTGATCTGTGCGCCAACCACCAAAGGCAACGATGTCGGGCTCAGAGCCCTCAAGAAGACTGTCTTCATTTAACCTGCCTACCAATTGGGTCGGATAGTTGCGACTGCTGTCAGGTAGGGCTGTACCTATGGTATAGCTGTCGCCAAGAGCCAGATAGCTGAAGCGAATCGTATCCTGCATGGGAGCGGTATCGGCTGGTGGGGTTGGACCTTCTTTATCATTGCAAGAGGCCAGGCTCATCAGGATTATAAAGATCAGTCCCATGATTCGACTATGTTTGAAGAACTCCAACATTGTAAGGTTTTTCAGCCGGTGAATTGTTGGCAGCTTCAATTCCCATAGCGATATGTTTTCGTGTTTCTGCAGGATCGATGATGGCATCTAGCCAAAGGCGAGAAGCGGCGTATTCCGGCTTGGTTTGTTCATCGTAACGGTTTTTGATCTTATCAAAAAGTTCTTTTTCTTTCTCTTCTGTGATTGTCGTTCCCTTTGATTTTTGTGAAGCTACTTCAATACTGAGCAGGACCTTTGCTGCTTGCTCTCCACCCATTACCGCTACTCGGGCGGTTGGCCACCCAACGATTAGCCTAGGGTCGTATGCTTTTCCACACATGGCGTAGTTTCCAGCACCGTAGCTGTTGCCCATCACGATGGTGAATTTGGGTACGACCGAGTTGCTCATGGCATTCACCAATTTGGCTCCGTCCTTTATGATTCCTCCGTGTTCACTTCGGCTACCTACCATAAATCCGGTAACGTCTTGTAAAAAAACGAGAGGGATGTTTTTCTGATTGCAGTTCATAATAAATCGTGCGGCCTTATCGGCAGAGTCGCTGTAAATCACTCCACCAAACTGCATTTCGCCTTTTGCACTTTTCACGATACTACGTTGATTGGCAACGATCCCAACCGACCATCCGTCGATTCGCGCATAAGCGCATACGATGGTTTGACCAAAGCCTTTTTTGTATTCGGTCATTTTACTTTCGTCCACGATGCATTTAATCACCTCACGAACGTCGTATGTTTTTCCTTTATCCGTTGGGAAGGCACGGTAGATTTCGCTGAGTTTTACTTTGGGCATTGTTGGCTCAGCACGATTGAAACCAGCCTTTTGGTTGGTCTCTCCAATCTTATCGACCAAGTCTCGAATGGTCGACAAACACTCCTGATCATCTTCAACCTTATAGTCCGTAACACCTGAAATTTCGCTATGCGTAGATGCTCCTCCCAAAGTTTCATTGTCAATGTTTTCGCCTATGGCTGCTTTTACCAAATAAGAACCAGCCAAGAAGATGGTCCCTGTTTTATTCACGATCAGCGACTCATCGCTCATAATGGGCAAGTAGGCACCACCAGCCACACAGCTACCCATCACGGCTGCTATTTGAGGGATGCCTCGGCTTGACATCACGGCGTTGTTGCGGAATATTCTTCCGAAGTGTTCTTTGTCGGGGAAAATCTCGTCTTGCATCGGGAGGAACACTCCGGCACTATCTACGAGATAGATGATGGGGATGTGATTCTCCATGGCGATTTCTTGAGCTCGGAGGTTTTTCTTTCCCGTTATGGGAAACCATGCACCAGCTTTTACGGTAGCATCATTGGCTACCACGATGCACTGGCGACCCTTGACATAACCCATCACTACTACCACACCTCCTGAGGGACAGCCTCCATACTCTTCGTACATTCCGTGTCCGGCGTATGCACCTATTTCAATGCGATCTGCGTCTTCGTCCAGCAGTAGGTCCACTCTTTCCCTTGCGGTGAGTTTACCCTGTTTATGCTGCTTTTCAATTTTTGCTTTTCCTCCTCCGAGGTAGATTTTTTCGAGTTCCCTTCTCACTTTCGACACCATTAATCGCATGGTGTCTTCATTTTTATTCAATTCCAGTTCTTTCGTATTCGCCATGAGCGCTTCGTGGTTTTTTTCAGTGGTGTCCAAATATACGGTTTCAACCCTTTAAGACAGACAGCGAGGCAGGGCCTTCGTTAAAGAGCAAGTCGAGAATCGATAAATTGGGTTGAAAGTCAAAGCGATCGCTAAAAACTTGAAGATACTTTTTAGATTGAAACTCAGCAGGAAACTGGTCCGGACTCTTGATTCGTGTCCTGAGATCATAATCAGCGTCGATTTCAACGTACTTGTCTTGGATGGAAAAGTTTGGTTCGAATTTGAGCAGTCTGAGCCACAGGTTTAAGCTTTCGCGAAAGAAGGCGCCGAAATCGGGATGTCGCGCTTCGAAAAGATTGATCACCTTAGGATAATAGTGATCGAAGAAAGGAGAGGAGCGATACGACGATTCCAGGGCTCGCTTGTGCAATCGTATCCACGGCTCATCATAGTCGATAAGAATATTCCCGGAAGGAGTTTTTTCGCCCTTTTGTCCGACCACATTAATGGTTAATGTTTGAACTCCGTTTGCCGAAAGAATGTGATACCGATTGCGTATGGTTTGCTTCACGTAATTCTCGGCGGTATCAAAATATACCTTGTGGCCTTTCGCCATAGCGACAAAAAGTCCAATAGGCGGAATCAAGCTTAACGGTGAAACGATGAGAAGCTCATCACTCATGGCCCACAAGCGAGAATAATCTACTCCAGCGAATTCCCGTTTCAGGATCTTTGCTAAACCAGATAAATACTGCTTTTCCCACGATGTGATCGAAAGGAACGAAGCCCCAAAACCGTGAATCGGCGGAATTGTGGCGGTTATCTCCCATTAGGAAATAGTAATCTTGCTTGAAGGTGTAGTTTGAAGCTACTTCTCCGTTGATTAAAATGGAACCGTCTTTTACAGCTAAATCATTGTGCTCGTAAACATCGATGACTCTGCGATAAAGTGGTAAGTTTTCCATCGTGAGATCAATGGTTTCTCCTGCTTTTGGAATCCATAGAGGACCGAAATTATCTTCTGTCCAACTGTAGTTGGGATGATTAGGAAAGATGTGCAAGTCAGCTTGTGGCCTTTTCATTTCGATTGTCACCGAGTCCACTGAAGACATTCCTTCGACGATCTCCTTCTCTCGATCGGTCAACGGCATTCGGTAAAACCGATTCGAAGCATAAAATTGACGTTCTGCATCTGTTATGTAGATGTCGTATTTCTCTTGAAGTACTTCCACGGAAAGCGCAGATTTGGTATACACTTCATATACGAATTGAACACCATTAGGTCTGCGAATCTGCTCACCATCGATGTGAACGCGTCGATCTATCACTTGGATTTCGTCGCCGGGAAGGCCAATTGTTCGTTTAATGTAATTCTCCTTTTTATCTAGTGGTCGAACGGTAATTCCACCTGTTTCGGCCATTCTACCTTCTTCGGTAATGAATCTCTCTTTCTGTAAGTTTTCTCGACCGAATTGTCGAGCGAGTTGGTAGTAGCTGCTTTCTTGAGCATTTACCACCACGGTATCTCCTTCGGGGAAATTGAAAACCGTAGCATCATAGCGGTTAACATCTCCGAAGCCGGGAAGCCTCATGTAGGGGAGTTTCTGCCATTCAACGTACGACTTGGTGTTGATCACAGGAATCGTATGGTGAGTAAATGGAAAGGTAAGCGGAGTCATCGGCAATCGAGGACCGTAGCTCAGTTTGCTGACAAAAAGATAATCTCCCACCAACAAAGATTTTTCCATCGATGGAGTGGGGATGGTAAATGCCTCAATAGTGAATGTGCGGATGATGGTAGCTGCAATAACTGCAAAGACGATGGCTTCGGCCCACTCTCGGCTTCTGCTTTTCTTTTCGGCTTTGTAATCAGGTAGGCCAATATATTTGATATCATCCTTAAAAGCGATCATTCCTAAAGCTAGGAATGGCAAGAAGATCGCGATCAAATAGTCCTTTGTCGTTCGCATGCCGAAAGCTCTTACCAGCTCTACATGCATGGCTCCAAGCAAAACAAAATTCACCCCAGGTACTATCAGAATCAATAGCCACCACCATGGTTTATTAATGACCTTGAGCCAAACGAATAGATTGTAGATGGGAATGAATCCTGCCCAACTCGGCTCACGGTCGGCCTTTTTGAAAATTTTCCAAAGGCAGACAAAATAGGAGAGGATAGTCAGATAAAAAATACCGTATGCTATGATCATAGTTGAATAAGGTTGTTCATGGAGTAAAAACCGGGTTTCTGTTTAACGAGAAATTCCGCGGCCATTATCGCTCCGAGGGCAAAGCCATCACGCGAAAATGCTTCGTGTTTTATTTCTATTGAATCGATTTCGGACTTGAACCGAACAATATGGGTTCCTTTTACATCTCCTTCGCGGTAAGCCGCAATAGGGAGTGAGCCTTCTTTAGTTTCTTCACCTTTGAGGTGATAGGAAGTGTAGTTTTTGTTCTCGGAAATGACTTCTTTTGCCAGTGTTGTAGCCGTTCCGCTTGGGGCATCTTTCTTTCCGGTGTGATGCCATTCTTCAATTTCTGACGTATAATTGAAGTCATTCATTATTCGCGAAAGCTCGGCAGTAAGATGATGCGTAATGAACACTCCCGGCGAAAAATTGGAGGCATAAAAAAAGCGGCCATTCAATTCGACACAGTTCTGTTCTACTTCATTCATTTCATCATACCAACCGGTAGTGCCTGTAACCAATGGAATAGACTGTTGGAGCACTTCTTTGAAATTTTCAATGGCTGAATTCGGTTGAGTAAATTCAATAGCAGCGTCACAAGAAGGAAGATTGTTGATCTCTGATTTATTTTCAGAAGTAATGGTAGCCACGATTTCGTGACCTCTGTCCTTCGCCAGTTCAGCAATTCGCTTACCCATCCGTCCGTAGCCGATTAGTGAAATTTTCATAGAGACGATTCCAAGCGGTCGAAGTTACAATTTAAGAGATAATGTTATTCCCGTTACCGGTTGAAGTGACGGAGTAACGAAAGGTTGAATATTCATCGTCAAATCTTCGCCCACATCGAAGTAAAACAAATGAGCATCGACATTTGCATCTATGATATTCAAAACATAGATCGCTCCAATGGCGATGTAGGAAAGATCGCGCCAAGTCTTGTATTGACTGATCAACTCTTCGAGTTGTGTACTTGTGAAACCTGTTCCGTTTTCAGTGGTGGGATCACCATCTGTTTCAGCTTTAAACGCGTCTTTGTAAAGGTCGATTTGCTTGAGGTTGTCGTTCAGGTACCAACCCGCTACTGCAAATCCACCATATATGATCGGCACTTTCCAGTATTTCTTGTTGTAAATCTGCCCTAGTCCAGGCAGGGCAGCAGACATGATGGTAGCTTTTTTAGGACTATGAGGTTTTAATTCTGATTCGGTAGCGACTTCAGCAACCGTACCCTCGATTGTGCCACGCTCTACTTCAAGTTCTACCTCCGTAGTATCTGTTTGAGCAAATACCATACTCGCACAGAAAATGATGAGAGTGGAGAGAAAAATGCGTTTTATGAATCTAGTCTTCAAGTGAATCAATGATGCGTCTTAGTTGATCATCTGAGGCAAAGGTAATCTCAATTTTTCCTTTTCCTTTCTGATCGCGCTTGATGTCAACTTTTGTGCCAAATCGATCCATTAAATCAGACTTTATCTTTTGGTGTTCAAAGGAAAGAGGCGCAGGTTTTTTCTTCGCTTTTTTACTTTTAGATTCTTTTCCAAAATCTTCAACTTGTCTTACAGACATCCCGTCTGCCAGAATCTTATCAAATGCAATTAGTATTTCCTCTTCACTGTCAAAAGCCAAGAGAGCGCGGGCATGGCCCATGGTTATCTTTGATTCCCTCAGCGCCATTTGCACTTGAGGAGGAAGTTTGAGCAATCGCAAGTAATTGCTAACCGTGGCTCTTTTTTTGCCGACTCTTTGGCTCATGGCCTCTTGGGTAAGGTTGCATTCTTCGATCAGTCTTTGGTAGGAGATGGCAATCTCGATAGGATCGAGATTCCTGCGTTGGATGTTCTCAACGAGAGCCATTTCGAGCATGGCTTGATCGTTGGCGACTCTGATGTAAGCCGGAATCTCCGTGAGTCCTGCTATTTGAGAAGCACGAAACCTTCGTTCACCACTGATCAACTGAAATCTATCGTGACCAAGTTTCCTGACCGTTACGGGTTGAATGATACCGAGCTGTTTGATGGATTGAACCAACTCCATAAGCGGCTCCTCTTCAAAAACTGTACGTGGCTGGAAAGGATTGGCTTCGATGGACTCTACAGGAAGCATAGCTACAGAACCAAGAACGCGTTCAGCACTTTCGGATCTTACTCCGGAGGTGATGTCGGTTTCGACATTCTCCAATAAAGCACTTAGCCCTCGCCCTAAACCTCTTTTTTTACTCATTTTCCAGTTCAATCATTTTATCCTCAGTCTTAATGCGAGTCAGATCATTCTTTTGAAGAATTTCCCTGGCGAGGTTGAGGTAGTTGATCGATCCTTTGCAAGAAGCATCGTGCATGATGATGGTTTCTCCATGACTAGGTGCTTCACCAAGTCTGGTATTTCTATGGATGACAGTATTGAATACCAGCTCCTGAAAGTGCATTTTCACTTCTTCCACCACTTGGTTGGCCAGTCTCAATCGACTATCAAACATGGTGAGTAGTATACCTTCGATAGCCAAATCAGTATTTAAACGCGACTGAACGATTTTAACGGTATTCAATAGCTTACCCAAACCCTCAAGAGCAAAGTACTCGCATTGAACCGGTATGATGACAGAGTCTGATGCTGAAAGAGCATTGACGGTAATCAAGCCCAGTGATGGTGAACAGTCTATGATGATAAAATCATATTCCTCTTTCAATTCTTGCAAGGCGTGCTTCATCATCTTCTCCCTATTCGGAAGGCTGATCATTTCAATTTCGGCACCTACCAAATCGATGTGAGCAGGGATAAGGTCCAAGTTGGGATTATCCGTATGTATGATGATATCCTTTGGGTCTACCTCGTTGATCAAGCATTCGTAAATGCTGGTCTTGATCGTTTTAGGATCTATGCCTACGCCGCTGGTGGCATTGGCCTGAGGATCGGCATCGACCAAAAGGGTTTTGTGCTCCAGCACACCTAAGCAGGCGGCCAGATTGATAGCTGAAGTGGTTTTTCCTACTCCACCTTTCTGATTGGCAATTGAAATTATCTTTCCCATATTCAAAGTTCGATCGATTCTCCTATATCCATTATCTTCAAGTCCAAACCGGCTTGAGTAAATTTATTTTTGGCTTCCTCCAAATCAATCGTGATCGGAGGAAAAGTATTGTAATGCATCCCAATAATGTTTTGCACATCCACAAATTCGCTTGCTACGATGGCGTCATCTACTCCCATAGTAAAGTTGTCGCCTATGGGCAAAAAAGCCCATTTGACATCAAACTCACGAGCGATCAGCTTCATATCATAAGTCAACGCCGTGTCACCTGCGTAGTAAATGCAAAGGTCTCCGAATTCTATGACAAATCCTCCGGGGTTCCCCATGTAAGTGCCATTGTCCAGAGATGAACTGTGAACGGCGTTTACATATTTCACTTTTCCAAATGGCTGTTGTACTGCGCCCCCGTGATTCATTGGGTGCACGTTATCTACTCCTTGATTTCCTAACCATTGATAAATTTCAAAATTCGTAATCACTTTTGCACCCGTTCTTTTGGCAATACTCACGGCATCGGCAATATGGTCCATGTGACCATGGGTGATCAAAATGAAATCGGCTTCGACTTTTTCAACATCTATATCTGCGGCCAAAGGATTCGGACTAATGAATGGATCGAACAAAATTCGACTATCATTGTGATTAATCCCGAAACAAGAATGGCCGTAATACGTTATCGTCATGAAATCTCTTTAACGAGGTTTAGGAAATTTAAAAGTACTTCATTTCGGCTTTTCAAATGGAGAATTCCAAGCCTTATTTTGCACAGTTTTTTGTTAATCCAGACATCCAAATGATCACCATTTTCAGTGCTACAAATCGTTCAGATAGCAACACCGAATTGATTGCTAGAAACTACAGGAAACTCGCTGAAGATCAGGGTTTCGAGGCCCGGGTATATTCTTTTTGTGACTTGCCTGGAGATTTCCTTTTAGCTGAAAATTACGGAGACTCTCCGGAAAGTTTTTCACAAGTTTTGAAGGAGATGATACAACCTGTTGATCGTTTTGTCTTCATTATACCCGAATACAACGGGAGCTATCCGGGAGTGACAAAGTTGTTTTTAGACACCATTAAGCCAAGTGTATGGCAAGGTAAAAAAGCTGCTTTGGTTGGTGTTGCGACTGGAAGGGCAGGAAATTTGAGAGGCATGGACCATTTGGCAGCTGTGCTCAACTACCTGAAAATGGAAGTGTATAGCCAAAAAATACCGCTTTCGTCTGTGCATCAGCACTTAAACGAAAGCGGTAAAATAGCTCTTGAGGAATACAATGACTTACTTTCCCAACAAATCAAGGGTTTTCTGAAGTTTTAATTAGCGCTTGTCGAGATCGTCGAAAGAAATATCAGTGAACGATTCAACAGGAGACTCTTCTTTTATTTCTTCCTGTTTTACTTCAGGATGATATTCTGAATGCTCTTCATCTGCAGGGTCAATAAATTCATTGTTCCCTGAACGGATATCTTTAATCTTGTCGATGGCCTCTGTCAAGCCATCTCTGAATTTTTCAAAGTCTTCTTTGTAAAGGAAGAGTTTGTGCTTCTCGTAAGAAGGCTCCCCATTTTTAAATTGTTTTTTACTCTCGGTAATGGTGAGGTATAAGTCATTTCCTCGCGTGGACTTGACATCAAAAAAATAAGTCCTTTTTCCGGCTCGTACCGCTTTTGAGAAAATGTCGTCTCGAATCGAATCGTCGTGTTCCGTTGACATAGGTGATAGAAATTAGATTAGTAGTAGTGTAGTGCTGCAAATATACAATTTCAGGTAGAACCTATGAATCTACCGCCTTTTTCTCCTCTAGGAGCTGCTTCTGATAAAGGTCGCGGTATTCGCCATCAAGGGCCAAGAGCTCCTCATGGCTACCTTTCTCAACTACCCTTCCATGATCAAGCACAATGATCTGATCTGCCAACTTTACGGTAGAAACGCGGTGACTGATGAGAAGGGTTGTTTTGCCTTTCATTATCTCTCTGAGGTTGCCTAGTATGATTTCCTCCGTCTCAGTATCAACAGCTGAAAGGCAATCGTCAAAAATGAGAATGTCAGGCTCTCTGGCAATAGCTCTGGCAATGCTCACTCGTTGCTTTTGTCCACCCGATAAGTTGATCCCCCTTTCTCCCAGAATGGTCTCAAATTTCTTTGGAAACTCATCAATATTGTGCTTAACATATGCCCGTTCGGCAGCCTGCTTAATGATTTCAGGACTTACATCTTCAGGGTTGAGCCCAAAACCGATATTGTTTGCAATGGTATCGCTGAATAGGAAAACATCTTGGGGTACGTAACCGATTGAACTTCTCAAGCTTTCAAGATTCAGGGAGTTGATCGGTTCATTGTCTACCAGCAATTGACCTTGATTAACATCAAAATTTCTGCAGATCAAATTGGCAATTGTACTTTTTCCTGATCCGGTTCTCCCTATAATGGCAAGGGTAGAGCCTTGAGGAATGGTGAAACTAACGTCATGCAAAGCTTCAATCCCGCTATCTGGATAAACAAAGTAGACATTTTTAAAATCGATTTTTCCCGAAATGTTGTCTTTATCGTTTCCGGGGTTGGCGATTTCGGGTTCGGTATGGAGAAATTCATTAATCCTTTCCTGAGAAGCAGCAGCTCTCTGAACCAATGAAGTGACCCATCCCACACTGGCAAATGGCCAAGTGAGCATATTCACATAAATCACAAACTCGGCTATATTTCCGATGCTGATTTCTCCTTGTATGGCTTTAATCCCGCCGACGTAGATGGTAATAATAGTACTCAACCCGATTAAGAGAATGATCGCAGGCATAAAAAGAGCGTCAACTTTTACTTGTGAAAGGGAGAGTACCTTATACGTATTGCATTCTCTGGTGAAATCCTTTTGAATGAAACTTTGACGATTATAGGCCTTGAGAACTCGTATTCCCGAAAAGGCCTCCTGTGTTAAGGTCGAGAGTCGAGATTGCTGTCGTTGTACCTTTTCGCTCCTTTGATTGATGATTTTGCTGACGTAGTATATCGAGATAGACAATAAGGGCAAGGGAAGCAAAACATATAGAGTGAGCTCGACATTGACTCTTAGCATGGCGCCGATGGCCAATATGGCGAGGACTACAAGGTTGATGCTGTACATTATCGCCGGGCCGAGGTACATTCTCACCTGACTTACATCCTCGCTAATCCTGTTCATTAAATCGCCTGTGTTATTCCGACGGTAAAAGGCTAAGCTCAGTTTTTGATAGTGATCAAAAACTTCATTCTTCAGATCAAACTCTATCAATCGTGACATGACTATAATGGTCTGTCGAGTAAAGAAAAGAAACACTCCTTTTAGAACGGATACTCCCAAGTAGATGACTGCCAATATGAGCGATAATCGAGTAATCAACCCTGCCAAAGAACTCTTTTCGTTAATGTTGCTGAACACGCTGCTATCGAATCCAAACAGGTCGTTAATCACTTTTACGGAGTAAGGCACCTCTATGGAGTAATCAGAAACCCCATCCCCTTGATAGGCTGCCATGGTTTCAGTCACCAAATTGAATGCCTCTCTTATGAGCACAGGAGCGTAAATTCCAAATAGATTGGATAGAACAATAAACAGCGTCCCAAAGACTATGTGCCATTTATATTTCCAGAGGTACTGATTAAGATGAGCAAGTGCTCTCATTGATTTTCCTTGATTTTCCTCGGTTGAGGTTGATCGAAAAAGCTTACTTTTGAACCTTTAACGGTCTGCAAAGCTAAGTCTAATTGAACCGATAAAAAACACCGAAGTACAGGCAAAGTTCATTCCTTCAATTTTGAAAGAAACAAAGTTCGCTTTCGATTTTCTCTTTGATTCTAAGACTAATCTTGGTCTTAACAGAGAACTTTGTATAGTTTTGCCGGCTGAATTTATTCTCGACATTTTCAAATCAGTTTAAGGGAAAACGGACATGCTCAACCGCCGACACATCCGAATTAAAATTTTGCACATGCTTTACGCTATGGGTCAGTCCGGTGGCAAAACTGTGGCAGCAGCAGAGAAAGAATTATTCCTCAGCATAGAGAAGATGTATGAAATGTATATCTACTTGATGTCGGTAATGACATACGTTAGGGATGTAGCTGAGAAGAAAATTGAGGACAACAAGAAAAAACGTCTTCCTACTGAAGAGGACCTGAATCCAAATATGCGTTTCGTTCAGAATCGCTTTTTGAAGCAGCTGGATGTAAATAAGAGTTTAAATGCAGCTTCTGAAAAAAAGAAAGTTTCTTGGACGGGTGAAGGAGAGTTGATTAGAAAGTTTTACCGCATACTCTTGGAAAGTGAAGAGTATCAGAACTACATGTCGGCCGAAGAGGACAGTTACGCAGCAGATAAGGAACTCGTTATTCGTTTTTTCAAACGTCACTTGATTAATTTGGAGTCTTTCCAATCGTTCTTTGATGAAAAGAGCATTTTTTGGTCAGATGATTTGGATATCGTGGCCTCAATGGCATTGAAAACGTTCAAAAGTTTCGAAGAAGATTCTGATGAATTCACCCCCATTCTTTCACTTTGGAAGGATCCTGAAGATGAGATTGAGTTTGCCAAAAACCTTTTCAGGAAGACTCTTTCTCAAGCGGCAGAGCACAATAAGCTCATAAAAGAACACACAGAGAATTGGGAGATCGAACGAATAGCAATGATGGATATGATTCTCATGCGGATGGCTTTGACAGAAGCTCGTGAATTTAAGCAAATACCGCTGAAAGTAACGCTGAACGAGTACATAGAGATTTCAAAATATTACAGCACTCCAAAGAGCAGCAATTTTATAAATGGTGTTTTGGATAAACTGTTTGCTCAACTAAAAGAAGAAGGAACCATCGCCAAGGTGGGAAGAGGTTTGATCCAATGAAAGTAAAGTATTTAATAGCTTTTTTTATAATCGGACTTTTCGCTAGCTGCGAAGAAAGTGAAAACCGTGCGGTAGGCACGGAGGTGATAGATATACCGGTTCAGGAAGACGGGAGTTATGATGAAGACGAGATCGCAGTCATCAACTTTAGTGAAAAAACAATCGAAGCAGGAAAAATAACACAAGGAGAACTTATTACACACAAATTTGCATTTACGAATACGGGAAATGTGCCTTTGCTCATCTCAAATGTTGACGGCTCTTGTGGTTGTACGATTCCTCGCAGCTACCCAAAAGGAAAAGTGATGCCTGGGGAAGGCGGAGAAATTGAAGTAGAGTTTAATAGCGACGGCAAGGTGGGTTTTCAAAACGTAAGCATTATCGTTTCGGCGAATACCATACCCGCTGCAACGCAACTCCTTATTAAAACAGATGTTGTCGTTCCTGACAACATGAAGTAAAATCAAGAAACAATATGGAACAAGGTGAATTAATCAATATTCTTTTCTGGGTCGGTATTATTGCCGTCTTCTACTTTTTCATGATTCGTCCGCAGGCCAAGAGAGCCAAGGATGCCAAGAAATTTCGCGAAGCACTGGGAAAAGGTACCAAAGTGGTAACCATTGGAGGAATCCATGGTAAGGTGCTGGAAGTTCAAGAAAAGACGGTTTTAATTGACACCATGACCGGTACAAAGCTGAAGGTTGAAAAATCTGCCATCTCTCCTGATGGTGTCAGTGAAGAAGCCATTGCCAAAAAGTAAACCTCTTCGTGTTGGGATTACAGGCGGTATTGGCGCAGGAAAGTCTGTTGTAGCAAAGGTGTTTTCCGTTCTTGGTGTTCCCGTTTTCAATGCAGATGCTATTGCAAAGCAAATTCTCACTTCAGATCCTGAAGTGGTCTCTGCGGTGCGCGGTCATTTCGGAGCAGGAGCATATCGCGATGGCGTACCCGATCGCGACTATTTGGCTCGAGTCGTTTTTAGCGACTCGTCCCAGAGAGAAACCCTCAATTCAATTATCCATCCGGCGGTAGGGACGGCTTTTGAAGAGTTTTGTGCCGCTAATGAGCAATTACCATACGTGCTGAAAGAAGCTGCAATTTTAGTCGAGACAGGCGGTTATGAGCAGCTGGATGCTTTGATATTGGTTACAGCTCCTGAGGCCTTAAGGATCGATAGAGCCTTGAGCAGAGATAAGACTGATCGCGCATCGGTTGAAAAAAGAATTTCTGCCCAGCTCAGCGATGAAGAGAAACGACCTCACGCCCATTTCGAGATTGAAAACGACGATAAGAATCCTGTTATCCCAAAGGTTTTACAAATTCATAACGCAATACTGCGCTCAGCTTAGATGCTAAAGATTATTTTCGCAGCCATAAAATTCAACCCATGAATAAAGTATTTACTCTTTTTACCTTCCTATTCATTCTTTCAGTTTCCGCTCAGGTAGTAGAAACTTCTGTTACCACTGTAGATTTTGAGATGGTCGATTACGGTGAGCCCGAAAACATTTCAATTGAACTTATCAATTTGTCAAATGAAGAAGTTCTAATAGAGGAGATACTGTTTTTTGATATTTACGAGAGTTCTCCCTTTCAAATCAGCGATATTCCAAGTTCTATTCCTGCAAGTAGTATGGTCACCCTGGAGGTCGTATTTGATCCCGTTCACAATATTGACCATAATACCGAGATGATTATTAAAACCTCGGGAAACAGAGGCGCAATTGCCGTAGACTTAAGAGGTGTATGTGATTACCCTGGTGATTACTACGATGACACTTTTGATGAAATAGACGAAGATTTGAAAGAAGCTTTGAGCGATATTTTGAGTGATGGGTACATTACTTTAGGCTATGGCTTAGCTCGCGACAAAATGTACATGGAAATCGATAATCAACGGTTGAATGGACAAGGTTCTGTCCAGAATCGCCTTACCCGATCATATATTGGTACAGATGCAGTAGGCTACACAAGCCGCCAAGACGCTCAGAACAATTATAATCTAAATACGGAACATACCTTTCCCCAAGGAAATTTCAACAGTGCTGATCCAATGGTATCAGATATTCACCATCTTTTTGTGACTGATGTCAACGCTAATTCGACTAGAGGTAATCTTCGGTTCGGAAATGTGGTGAGCGGAGTAGACTGGAGTGAAGGCGGGAGCCAAAGAGGATTTAATGCATCGGGTGAGCTGGTTTTCGAACCGCGTGATGAACAAAAAGGTTTGTCAGCGAGAGCCATACTTTATTTTGTCACCAACTACCAAAATTTTGGAGGGCACCTTTCTGCAGATATGGAAAATGCTATGAGAGAATGGCATTTTGAATTTCCTCCGACTGAGGTTGACCTTCAGCGTAGTGAAGATATATTCGCCTACCAGAATAACCGAAATCCCTTTGCTGAATATCCGCAGATGGTGAATAGAATTTTCTCCTTTCGTACTGACCAAAATCGACCAAATGTTGGTGAGCTGGAGATCAGTCATACCGAAGTCAATTTTGGAACGGTAGTAGGAGAGTCTGCTGATTTTAACATTGTGTTGGCCAATACAGGCGAGCGATTTTTCAGCGTATCGGATATTGAAGTGGGTGGTGAAGGGTTTAGTTTGGCTGATGGGCAGGACGTGAGCTTTGTAATCAGTCAGGGAGAATCTGCTGAAATTAAAGTCAATTTCAATCCTTCAATTGTTCAAGGTCTGTCAAACGGGGCGTTGGTTTTCAATACTAATTTACCAAACTCCGAACCCGTCACTATTCCTTTGACTGCTGACGGTGTTCTTGGCTTGAGCAACCTGACTGACTTAGGCATTGTTCTTCACCCGAATCCCGCTCAAGATGTTTTCCGTCTAAGCGGAAATACTAGCGACATTCAAGCGGTTCAATTGCTGGACATCAGAGGTCGAGAAGTGATGGCTTATGCCACCCCTTCTTCAGTTTATCCTTTGGAATCAGTTGCGAATGGAATCTACCTCGTGAAGGTATATTTCAAGAATGGTTCGTATGGTATTCAGAGATTGGCAGTAGGCCGCTAGTCGAAGTAGAGCATTTTTTGATACCGCCCTTTTTCTGTGTACTTGCGTATAACGAGCTCCAATTCGGGTAGATGTTCGAACGTTTTGATAAGATCATCTTCACTGATGTATCCATCGTTGTTTTCGCTATCCACAAACCCGTAGCCCACCACATGGGTTCCTCTTACGTATACTACAGAGTTCTCGGAGGCTGAACGTCCTTCGTCTACGATGAGGTATTCGGTCTCAGGGAATATGGATTTACCTTCGCCTTCGAACGCCGAGGTCAAATCAAGAGTGGGGGTGTTGTGCTTTCCATTCTTGATATAATCAATTTCGATACCCGAAGTGCTCGAGAGCTCTTTAAAATAATCCAAACCTTCAAAAAAGCTCGTGAAATAAAGTTCGGCTTTTTGATCTTTCCTGATTTTCTCCAAGGTAAGTTTGACTACCTCTGCTTCTGACTTTAGGTAAGCCGCAAATCTAGGCTTGATGCTAAATTTGCCTGCATTGAATTGAGGTTTTTCGTTCAGAACTTCATAAGCCTCGTCAAGCTGAGAAAGCAGGTCGCTACCAAGTGGAGACCAGTCAATGCGGTGAAGATCTTTAAGAAGGTCTTGACCCGATTTACTGTCAACTTCCGAGAGTTTTTTGCACACATCGGTTAGCATATGTTGAGAGCGCTTTACGTAGACCACCTCGTCTTTCTGATTGTAAAATCTAAATACACCACTTTCATCGGGAATGGAATCAATCAGTTCTTCGTCAATAAGCGGACTCGCAATCATTGCGAAATCAGGTTTTCCAAAATTGAGATCAAACAGATCTTTTTGACTCTCCTTTTGGATGATTTTCTCAAAAAGTATGGTAGTTGCTTTTGCATCTACACCAGCCCTATGATGACCTTCCAGAGCGATAGAAAGTTCAGCAGTTATTTTACCCAAACTATACGACGGTAGTCCGGGGAATGCTTTTCGGCTCAACTGAACCGTACACATTTTACGGCGGCTAAACTCCATACCGATTTTGCGAAATTCCTCTCGAATAAAACGATAGTCAAAGTTTACGTTGTGAGCTATGAAAATTGTATTCGCTGTAAAACGGTCAAATTTTTCCGCTATCTCGCTGAAAAGCGGAGCATCTGCAACCATTTTATCAGAAATGCCCGTCAAGCGCTGTACGAATGGAGGTATCGGACGTTCTGGATTAACCAGGGTTTCGAAAGTGTCAATTACTTTCTCACCATCATGTTTAATAGCGGCTATTTCGGTGATCCGACCCGTGTTTTTATTTCCACCTGTCGTTTCAATATCTACAATTACGTACATCTCTTTAATCAGTGCAAAGGTATTTAATCCGGGCATCCTTGGCGTAACTCTTGTTAATTTTCGGTTCTTTGCCCTATGATAAGTGCATTGTTTACGCAGTTATGTGTTTGGTGGTTCAAATTAAGTGGATGGGGTTTCAAAGGAACAATTCCTGCAGACAAAAAGCAGTATGTCCTTGTAGTGGCTCCTCACACCAGCAATATTGATTTTTTCGTAGGGGTGGCAGCGAGAAAACTACTCAAGATCAACGTGAAGTACTTGGCAAAAAAGGAACTATTTAAATTCCCATTTCGTGGTCTTTTCTTGGGGCTCGGTGGCTATCCAGTTGATCGATCAAAGAATAATTCATTGGTAGATCAGGTCGTTGGGTTCTTCAATGGCTCCGACGATTTTGCTCTTTGTGTTACTCCTGAAGGAACCCGTCAAAAGACGGACACGTTGAAGACCGGGTTTTATGTCATGGCGCAAAAAGCAAAGGTGCCTATTGTTCTGGTTGGGTTCGATTTTGCCTTGAAAAAGGTAGTAATCAGTGAGTTTTTTGAGCCCGCCGGGAATATGGAAGAGGATTTGAACCATATGCGGGAATTTTTTGAAAAGATTACTCCCAAGCACCCCGAACTGACCATGTATCAACAATCTTGATCAAAATTAGGTTGCAGAAATTCAGGCTGTTATAGACGTATCGGTTTTTGCAAGGCCATTTTATCAACATGGATTTTTTATTCACATTACGCATATGTTAGCATCGTGTTGAGTACTTTTAAAGCATACTTAATGTTTAAGTAACACGAACTTGAAACCAGTGTCTCTCTCGGAGACAGATTTCTTTAACCCAATAAATCACTTTGCAATGGATAGATACGACAGTCTTATTTTGGAAATCATACAGGAGCACAAACGACAGACGACAGACAAATCCAAAATTAGGTTGCGGAGCTTAGAGACAAAGTTTTGGAAGGAAGTAGAATCTCATTCAGATTTGAGCTTAGGCCAAGGACGAGTGGGAGAGAGGATCACCAATTTATACCTGAAAGGACTTATTGAAAACAAAGGTGGGTATGGTTTGACCCGAAAGGGAAGAGCTCAGTTGGAGACTGCTAACACCCACGCTTAACACGCATAGATACTAGCGCATTTCGAGGCTGTCCTTTATAGGGCGGCCTTTTTCATTTCTCATACCTTTTCTATCCATCGATTATTAACAGTCGTTTATAAGTGTTGTGAATAGCTTGTGAGAAACACCACCAATGAATTTCTTGCTATTCCCGTATCCATTCCTACCTTAGTGTCAGTCAACGAAGAGATAGTTGGTTTACCAAGCGAGGTAAGACTTTCGTTGAAGTAGTTGAAAGTGAGAAATCACTGCTTTAATTAGCTTTTCGACTGGTCTGCGATACATGATGAAAGGGTTTGACTTCGGTGAAATCTGAAACGATTAAGTTCGCAAAAGTCATTATCAGAAGGAGTAATCCTGCGAAGGATGTCTCCGATAGACATTTTCTCTTTTGAAAGAAGTGCGCTTTGAAATCTACGGATAGAGAAGCACCCATAACACTTCCTATGCGGCCTGGCCATTGGCGAAGTCGCGATAAAGAAGAAATCTTCGATTGAAGTTAGATCATGGCTCTTAGGGGCATATGTGAAATTAATGAACTGTTAGTTGGCCATTGAAAAAGGCTAAGGCTTTTTTGAATGAGGCGGAACAAAGATTCTTTGTTCCGCCTTACTGTTTTATAGCCCCTGATACTTTCCACGCTTTCTTGTGAATAAGTGGGTTTTGCATTCGGCTCAACCCGAGCTGATGCTTCTACCTTTAAAGCAGATAATGATCTAGATGGCTACACGAAAAACCACCCCTACCAAAGGTAAGAGCAAGAAAATTTTTGTACTTGATACCTCCGTCATTCTATACGACAGCAATGCGATCAAGAACTTTGAGGAGAATGACATAGCCATTCCGATTCAAGTATTGGAAGAGCTCGATAATTTTAAAAAGGGAAACGAGACCGTAAACTTCGAAGCGAGGGAATTTATCCGATTTGTAGATGATATAGCCAAAGAGAAACTGATCAATGATTGGGTTCCTCTAAATGGAAGAACAACGGGTAATTTTAAAGTAATACTTCACACACAAAAGAGCCGGATTAATTCTGAAACCGTTTTTGACGATAGCAAATACGACAATAAAATTCTCGATTGTGCTTTGAGTCTTAAGGATGAAAATCCCGATAAGAAGGTGATCTTGGTATCTAAGGATATATGCCTCAGGCTTAAAGCAAAAGCACTTAACCTTGCCGCGGAGGACTATGAGACCGGAAAGGTGAAAGATGTCAAAACGATAGATCAGAGACATCTTCAAGTCGATAAGGCAAGTGAAGCGTTAATCGATAAGCTTTATGCTGCGGGTATCGGAGATCCCAAGCAACTGAAGAAAAAGAAGCTATATGCCAATCAGTATTTTATTCTAAAGCACAGAAGCAAGTCAGTGCTTGCGCATTATAACAAGGACGAGTCGATTCTAGAACGCGTAAAGGATGAAGAAGCTTATGGAATAAAGGCATTGAACGCAGAGCAGAGCTTCGCTTTGAACGCTTTAATGAATCCATCGATAAAACTGGTTACTATTCAAGGTATGGCAGGTACAGGAAAGACGCTCCTCGCTCTTGCAGCTGCGCTAGAACAGCGTTCCGATTATCGCCAAATTTTCGTTGCCAGACCGGTCATCCCTTTGAGCAATAGAGATTTGGGGTATTTGCCGGGAGATATCAAGTCAAAACTTGATCCTTATATGCAGTCGCTTTGGGACAACTTGAATTTTATCAAAGGGCAATTCAAGCCGACTGATAGGAATTACAAGCGCATTGAAACCATGTTAGAGACTGAAAAAATTGCCATTTCACCTTTGGCTTATATCCGTGGTAGAAGCTTGGTAAAGATTTTCTTCATCATTGACGAGGCTCAGAACTTGACCCCACACGAAATTAAAACCATTATTTCCAGAGCGGGTGATGATACCAAGATTGTCTTCACCGGTGATATTCATCAAATTGATACACCATATCTTGATGCTCAAAGTAATGGTCTATCGTATTTGATAGACAAAGTAAGAGATCATCCAATCGCCGCTCATATTGCTCTTCAGAAAGGAGAGCGGTCCGAATTAGCTAACGTTGCCAACGAATATTTATAATCATGAAAAAAAGTCTTGTCCTATTCGCAATCATGGGTATTTTTGCTGCTTGCACGGAAAACAATACACCTCAAAAAACTGAGGAGCCTGCTGAAGTGCAACCTGAAAAATTAATCGAAGAAGAAACTCCTGAACCTATACCTATGGAATACGTCGTAATTGAAACCAATAAAGGAAATATTAGCCTAGAGCTAGACCCCAATAAAGCACCTATTACGGTTGCTAATTTCATGGCTTATGTGGATGCCGGCTTTTATGACAATACTGTATTTCATCGTGTAATCGATGGATTTATGATTCAAGGCGGAGGCTTCACAGACGAAGGAGATAGAAAAGAGACCAGAGACCCAATCATATTGGAAAGCGAAAACGGTCTCAAGAATGACGTAGGCACCATTGCCATGGCACGCACAAATGCACCAAACAGCGCTACTGCACAGTTTTTTATTAATCTGAAGGACAATGGATTTTTGAATTATGCACCGGGAAATGCAGGATATGCTGTTTTTGGTAAGGTTACCTCAGGAATGGACGTTGTGAATGAGATTAGAAAAGCTGAAACAACTGTGAAGAAAGGCATGAGTGACTGGCCGGAAGAGGAAGTTATCATGACAAAAGTCTATCGAGAATAAAAGTTTCTTGGTTATTTCGCGTTTCCTTTAGAAACAGCTCAATGAAATACCTTCTGCTCTTTCTTTCGCTGACAGCCACTTTCGGAGTGGTGTTGGCTCAAAATTCTTTTCCTGCCGTTACGACAGAAACCATTCATGGCGAAACAGTTAATGTACCTGGAGCTTTTGAGGGAAGCTTTGTTCTAATAGGGGTAGGGACGGGCAAAAAAGCAGAAGATGACCTCAAAACTTGGCAAGTACCCATTTACAACAAGTTCATAGCCAAAACAGGACTTATGGACGGTTTGTATGATGTAAAAGTTTGTTTTCTTCCCCTTTTTACCGGAGCCATGAAAATGGCCAAGAACCAAGTGGTCCAAAAGCTGCAGGAGAACAATGAGAAGCTAGTACTAGATCATGTTTACGTCTATTCAGGCGAGCGCGAACCTTTCATTGATTTCGGAATAGAAGATAAAAAGCAGCCCTATTTCTACCTTTTAAATCCCAAGGGGGAGATCGTTTGGAAAGGGGTAGGTGCTTTTAAACAGTCCTATTTTGATAGGATGGAAGAAATTCTTTCTCAATAAAAAACCCGACTGATCAGCCGGGTTCTAATATTTCAATCGATGATTACTGCATCGGGAAACTTTTCTTTCCAGAACTCATACTTAGTCATATCTCTGACAGTAATTATCGTTTTATGATCAAGTCTAACTTTTATCTTTGGCTTGAGTTCCTTTATCTTATCTGTTTTCTTTCGTCTTGCCATTTGAACTATCTTTATCTTAATAACGTGTTAATAACCAACATGTTTTTGGATTTACCAAAACTTTAACAACTTTTTAAGTATTAATCATTCTTTTTGAAAATATAACTTCCCTTTTCAGCACCCCATACTTGGTTTCCTTCTTCATCATAACCTCTGTCCCAGCTTTCTAAAACACCCTTTATAATCTTAACTTCAGAGGTGGCATAACTCGCACCTCGAAGGCTGCTTTTGCATGTTCCTTTATTTGTACTTCCTGAATATTGAAAACCATCATAATTAAGAAAAACGGCGCATCCATCTTTGTACTTTAGGTCAAACTGATCCATTTCCGCGAATGGTGAAACATCTTTCCAGGCACCTATGAATTTTTCTTCTTCTGGAATCATATAAATATCACTGCTAAATTGACCGTCTCCCATTTCTCTAACAAAGTAAACTCTTTGCCGGTATGGTTCATCAGGGGTAGAAGCTAAGGCCTGCTCAACATAGACCCATGCTCCTGTTTTCTTTTCAGGCCATATGCGCGTCATTTTTAAGCTGATATCAAAATAGGCCGAATCTTCAGCTGCTTGCTCAGCACTGGAAAACTCACCCGTCATCCATTGGAGTAGCTGATTGAAGTCTTCGCTTTGTTCTTGACTAAAACCAAACGATACACAAAGAATTAATAATGCCGAGATTGCACTCTTTTTCATTACTTAGTATTTTCAGTAGTTCGGAAAGATAACAAAAGAGACGACAATGAATGAGTTGGTTCTAGGTGTGTTTTGGATGATTTATTACGTTATGCACAGTGCTATGGCTACTTCGCGATTTAAGCTATATCTGAAGCTGACGGTCCCTACTTTTTATCCATACTACCGATTCGTTTATTCTACGTTTGCTTCTGTTAATTTTCTGCTCCTTCTTTGGTTACACCTCATTGTATCGTCAGAATCGATCTTCGATACGGGCAATTTGCGATTCGCAGGTTACGCCTTCTGTTTGGCTTCAGCAATAGTTCTGGCTATTGCCGGTAAAGCCTATGGCTCGGGATTTCTTTTTCGAGAGGAGAAGAATAAGTATTTGATTCGATCGGGACTAAACGCCTATGTTCGACATCCGCTTTATTTCGGAATACTCCTTTTTCTAGTTGGTATTTTTTTGATTGCACCCAATTGGAAAAACCTGGTCTTTGCGGTGATTAGCACGCTCTACTTAATCGTTGGGACTTTGCTAGAAGAACGCAAGCTAATCGATGAATTTGGCGAAGAATACCTGAATTACCGTAAGGAAGTGAAAATGCTAATCCCTTGGGTTTTCTGAGTCAAAGTCGATCGAAACCGAATTAACACAGTACCGCAATCCCGTCTCAGTGGGTCCGTCATTGAATACATGCCCCAAATGGCTTCCACAATTTCCGCAAAGTATTTCTGTACGAATCATACCGTGAGTTGTATCTCTTTTGGTCACCACGGCATTTTCGCTTACCTGATTATCAAAGCTCGGCCATCCGCAGCCTGACTCAAATTTACTCTCCGAAGTGAAAAGCTCGTTGTCGCAGGCACGGCACTTATACAAGCCATCTTTAAAGTGAAGATTGTATTTACCTGTAAAAGCTCTTTCAGTTCCTTTTTCTCGAAGAACTCGAAACTCTTCTGCACTTAACTCTTTTCTCCAGTCTTCCTCAGACTTGTCAACTTTATATTCCATGTTTTAGTAACACTTTGCTAGCGTCGAGGTTTATTCCTATTTCCACTGAACTTTTTTCGTTTACCCTTAAATGGTCTCTTGCCTTTGCTTCGCCCTGCAGAAGGGTTATAGGTAAAGCTATTGCCAACCTCCTCAGGAACGGGCTGCTTTCTAATTTCGCTACCTATCAGGGCTTCGATTCTGGAAAATTTCTGCTGCTCGTCAGGTGAAATGAATGTGATCGCCATCCCCGTTGAGTCGGCACGGGCTGTTCTACCCACTCGATGCACGTAATCTTCTGCTTCATCAGGTACGTCGTAGTTGATGACAAGCTTCAGTTCCTTTACGTCAATTCCACGCGATACAATATCAGTGGCAACGAGAACTTGTACTTTTTTAGCTTTGAACTTTCGCATGACTTCTTCTCGCTCAGTTTGAGCCAGATCACTATGCATTTCCTCAATATGAAGCGGGGTAGACTTCAGGCGTCTGGCTATCTGCTTCACATTGTTTTTTGTCCTTGAGAATATCAGTACACCTTCCAGCCCTTCTTTGTCGAGCAAGTTTTTGATCAGCTTAGGTTTATCATCAGGATACACCATGTATGCCACTTGAATTACCCCTTCCGCGGGTTTAGAAAGGGCTAAGGTGATTTCATCGGGATTGTGCAGAATGCTCTTTGCTAAATCCCTGATTTTTGGAGGCATAGTGGCTGAGAACATAAGGTTCTGTCTTTTTTCCGGAAGGAAGGAGACAATGCGATTCAAGTCTTCCACAAAACCCATATCGAGCATTCGATCAGCTTCATCAAGAATTAGAAACTCCAGATTTTTCATATTCATGTAGCCCATGTTCAAATGGGATATGAGCTTTCCCGGAGTGGCAATAACCATATCTGTTCCCGATTCGAGCGCTTTTTTCTGTTGATTGAAGTCGGCACCGTCACCTCCACCATAAAGTGCGATGGAACTGACATCAGCGAAGTAAGAAAGTCCCATAACCGATTGGTCAATCTGTAAAGCCAGTTCTCTAGTAGGCACGATCACAAGGGCTCGGATGGAGTTGTCATCACGCCGATTGGACATCAATCTTTGCAATACGGGCAAAACAAATGCTGCGGTTTTACCTGTTCCTGTCTGCGCACATGCTATGAGATCCTTATTGTTCAGAACCTTTGGTATTGCCTCTTCTTGAATAGGAGTGGCTTTCTCAAAACCCATAGCGTCCAGGCCCTGCAATAGTTCTTCTCCTAATCCTAATTCTTTAAATGTTGCCAAACTGAATATTTTAAAATTACCAAGTTATAATAATTAGGCGTTTCTCACTGTGTTGTTAACTTTGCCGCCGTTTCAGAGAATACACTATTCTGACAAATGATAGCATTACTTTCACCAGCAAAGAGTCTCGATTTTGAGTCAGTTCCGCCTTATGAAAAAAGATCAGACTTGATCTTTGCCAAAGAAGCGGAATATTTAGCAAATAAGCTCAAGAAGTTTTCAGCTAAAAAATTGAAAACCATGATGAGCATCAGCGATGACTTGGCCCAACTCAACGCCGAGAGATATGCTCATTGGACTTTACCCTTTACGAATGATAATAGTAAACAGGCTGTATACTCGTTTAACGGCGATGTCTATCAGGGTTTAGATGCCACTGCACTATCCAAAGTTGAAATGGACTACGCTCAGGATCACCTAAGGATACTTTCGGGGCTCTACGGTGTCCTGCGCCCGCTTGATAGTATTCAACCTTACAGGCTGGAAATGGGTACTTCTTGGGCGATCACTCCTAAAAAGAATAGCCTTTACAGGTATTGGAAATCAACGGTTACTGATCGATTGAAAGAGGATATTGAAACGGTCGATGCCAAGTTTATCCTCAATTTAGCCTCTCAAGAGTATGCTAAAGTCATAGATTTTAAAAGCGTAGATCTGCCGATCATAGCGCCTGACTTCAAAGAAGAGCGTGGCGATAAGTTTCAAATGATCTCCTTTTTTGCTAAAAAAGCAAGAGGCTTAATGGCGAAATATGCCATCGAAAATAAAATTACTAACCCTGAAGAACTAATGGGTTTCGACTACGAAGGCTATCACTTCAACGAAGCACTATCGGATTTATCTAAAAACAAATGGGTGTTTACCCGCAAATACGAATCAAATCAAATCAAGAAATGACGAAAGCAATAAAAAGAATCGGTTTTTTCGCAGGAGTTTTGATCCTTCTGGGGTCGGGAGCTTGTGCCCAAAAGAATAGTGGGAGCGCAGGAGCTGCTGTTTCTCTAGACAATGAAATGGACTCAATTTCTTACATCATGGGAGCCAGTTTGGCTGCCAATATCACTCAAGCCAATATAGAAGGAGTCGATTTAGACCGATTGATGATGGGTGTTAAGGACGGAATGGAAGGAGATTCCAATTTGGTAATTAACATGAACGATGGTAATCAGTACATCATGGCTTTTATGCAGAAAATGCAGGCTGAAGCTGCTGAAGCTGCAGTAGCAGAGGCGCAGGCTTTTATTGATGAGCAAGAAGCTACAGGTGAATACCAGAAAATGGAGAATGGCATCCTTTACCAAGTTATTGAGGCGGGTGATGGTCCGATGCCTGCTGTTACTGATGTGGTAAAAGTGAACTATGAAGGCACCAATAAGGAAGGTGATGTTTTCGATAGTAGCTACGAAAGAGGTACACCGGCTGAGTTTCCGTTGAACCGTGTGATCAAAGGGTGGACTGAAACACTTAAGATGATGCCTGTAGGTAGCACTTGGAAAGTAGTAATTCCTCCTGGATTGGCATATGGAGAGCGTGGTTCGCCCCCTAAGATTGGTCCGAACGAGCCTCTTACATTCAAGATTGAATTGATTGAGATCGTAGAGAAATAATGCTCTTCGAAAACATAAACTTTCTTCTCCACGAAAGAGGGGCTCCCTCTCTTTCGGGAGAAGATTTTTTAGCTTTAAATCCCGATGAACTATGGGATTTGGTATCTCAGTTGGGATACCCCTTCGAGACGCTGAATCAAATTGATTTGGCCAAGCGCGTCGAATTGGCCAAATCAAAATCAATTAAACTCGTCGTTCTAGACGTTGATGGTGTTTTTACTGACGGTGGATTGTACTATTCATCTGATGGGGAGGATGCCAAGAAATTTAACGTGAAAGATGGCATGGCCATAAAGAAGGCCGCAGACAAGGGGCTTGAATTTGGAATCATCAGTGCTTCGTCAAAGTCGGAGGTTGTGAAAATCCGCGCTGAAATTTTGGGAATACAAAACGTTTACGTAGGTACTACTCCCAAACTCGAAATACTTGAGTCTTGGCTTTACCAAAAAGGTATAGGCTTTGAAAATGTAGCTTATATCGGAGATGATATCAACGATGTTCCTATTTTGGAAAAGGTAGGGTTGGCCGCAGCGCCAAGAGATGCTGTTCTGCAAGCAAGGCAAGCCGCTCATATTGTGACGCAGCGCGGTGGCGGAGAGGGGTGCATTAGAGAATTAGTCGAAGGTTACCTCATATCTATTACCGACTAAATTGGATTAATAGGATGTTAAATAGATGAATATTAGTCTCGTCTTAGCATACTCTGCTTTTCTTCTTTCTCTTTTTTCTTCTCCTCAATAAAGTCGTGCTTTTCAGCGACGTTGGCCGTTTTTTGGTCGAATTCCAATTGAAGATCATCCGCTTCTGATTGCCGTTCCGAGATTCGCTTTTCGTATCCGTTCAGCTCCTTTTCTATGATCTTTGGATCGTTCATCTCCATCTGTCGCTGTAGTTCATTCATTTGAGTTTCCAGGCTTTCAGCCTTCGAGGTGTACTCAGTAAGTTGGGTTGTGGCTTCTGTCTTCAGCTCAGTATATTTCTCTATAGCCTTCTCGTGCTTTTTCGCATTTTTCGTGTGCCCACTTACCGTTTTTTCAATGTCTTTATCTTTCGATGCGTGTGCTTTCTTAGCATCAATACCAAGTGAATCCGTATTGGTGGAGCGATGTTGACTCAAGTTGGTTTCAGCATCTGATCTTGATTTTTGTGCAATGGCTGCTTCCGATGTAGAAGCACTGATTTTTTCTTCTGATTTGGAGATAGTCTTTTCCGCCTTTTTTTTACTCTTTTCAGCTTTGCTGAACTCCTTTTTTAAACTTTTGTATTCTGCTTTTTTGCTTGGGTAATCAAAAGCATCGGCGGAAGCTTTTATACTATCTCTTCTTTCTTCAAGTAAGCTTACATCCCTTTTTGCTTGCTCCAGTTCAGGCCTTACAGTAGACAATGACTTTTCGATTTTTTCAACCTCTTTGATTTGATCTTTGATCAGTTTGTCAAGGTCTTTAATCTCCGATTTGATAACAGATTTATCTTGTTTCTCATTCTCTTGAGCTGAAACGCCAAGAGTTAAAAGACTGATAAGAAGGAGAATAGCTATTCTTTTCATTTCGATCGATTTGGTTAATCCAACGAGCGAAAGATATGCAAAAGTTCGGTCTTTAACGTCTCATTTTTATCCTTGGCATACCAGCTATGAATGACTTCAGCGAACTTATCAAAGGGAAGCTTTTCGTGATCCAAAAGATCTTTGTATTCCATTACCATTTTTTGGACAGGGAGAGGTCTGGGGCCCCAAACAAAAAGTTCATTCCCTGTACTTTCATCAAAAGCAATAAACTTGGGAATACTTCTGGAACCATTGGTTAGATACATGTCCATGAAGTCAATATTTTCATCTCGATAGACCAGTCGCATTTCTACATTTGATGCTTGTTCTGCTAATTGGGCTATGAAAGGGATGTTTTGTGCCGCGTCTCCACACCATGCTTCCGTAATCACGACCCAAACCATTTTATTCCCTTGCGCTTCAACCAGGCGAACTAATTCATCGTCCATGATGATGGTTTTATTAAGTCGAGCCATTCTACGAAAGTTTAGATGGGTGTAGTTGACCAAACTTTCAGACTGATTCTGACCAGAAGTTGCTTTCTTATTAACCATATCGCTCACTTTTCGTACATATTGATCGTAGGTCAGGGCATTTTCAGGTAGAACTTTCAATGAATTGTTCATGTTTGCAAGGTACATTTGTATGCTAAACGACTACAGTACATCTTTGTTTTGATAATAAGCCATTGGATCTATACAATTCCACTATTGCTGATCGCCATTTACGTGGGGGTCTGCATTTTTTATTATGTCTTTCAAGAACGTTTCATTTTTGTGCCATTGGGCACATTAAGGGAAGATTTTCCGATAGAACTGGGAACTGACTTCAGTGAAGTATTTTTGGATGGGGTAGAAGGTGGGCGCATACATGCCTTGCATATTAAAGTAGCTAACCCAAGAGGTTGTATTCTGTATTTCCATGGTAATACCGGGCACATTACTCGTTGGGGACCGATTGCTGAAGAACTCACATCTTTTGGTTTTGATGTATTAGTTCCCGATTACAGAGGCTATGGGAAGAGCCACGGAATAAGATCACAAGAGACACTTTGTGCTGATGCATTGCTTTGCTATGATTATCTAAAAAAGAGTTATCCCGAAAATATGATTTGTCTGTATGGCCGTTCGCTGGGTTCTGCCATGGCTTCTTGGCTGGCAGGTAGGACAAACTCAGGCGGTGTCATTCTAGAAACACCGTTTAACAATCTTCGAGATGTGGCAGCCTACCACACAAAGATTATTCCTGTCGGTGTTTTGTTGAAATATGGTTTTCGAAACGAGCTTCATTTAAAACACTGCAAGTCACCCATCTTAATTGCTCACGGAACAAAGGACATTATTGTTCCTTACCGTTGTGGATTTTCACTCTTTAAAACTGCGAAGCCACTAGCAGAGATGGTGACGATTCCCGGAGGACACCATAGCGATTTAAATGGTTATCCACTTTTCAGAGAAAAACTGCAAGCATTCTTTGATAAGTACTTTTTTGAAAAAGAAGAAGAGGAATAAGCTTCTTGGAAGCTGATATCTATTCAAGTATGAACTTGATAACGTGCTCTTTTTCTCCTCGAATTTGAGCCAAGTAGAAGCCCTTATCCAAATGATAAAGAGATAGGTGATTACGACCTTCGTTCAATTGACCTTGATACACAACTCTACCTTCTACTGAAATTACAGTGATTTCAGCGCGATTAGCTCCGGTAAAGTCGATGTTTAGATCGCCATAGCTTGGGTTTGGAAACAATGAGGCTTTTTCATCCTGAACATTATTTTCTTGAGCTACCAAGCCTGAAGGTGAGCAAAGTAAACTGAAAAAGTTCCAGATCTCAGCGCTCGCGCTAATGTCTTGATTGGTGGGTTGGAGGAAGTCTAGGAACGGAACAGGAGGTGCTCCGGGCCATGTATGCCCCCCGCCATCTACCCTGTAGAATCTTGCCTTTAAACCACCATCACAATCCGATACCTCGGCCCCTTGAACAGAAGAAAAGTCGGTGACAGGTGCATTTGGAATGCTGAAAGTGGAAACGGATTGGCAATCATTGATATTATTCCATGTTCTAAAGATTTGTTCGACTGGAAAGAAATTACCAAAAGTGGCTGCTGCAATATCGCCACCATTGTAGGGAACTACTAAATCTGAAGTACCATGAATTTCCAAGAAAGGAACAGGAATATTTCCCTGACAATTGGAAATGAAATTCGTAGTAACCGTTCCCGTAACCGATGCAAAAGCCTTGAATACATCGGGTCGCTCGCAACCCAAATAGTAGCTCATCATTCCTCCGTTTGACATTCCACAAACGTATGTGCAGTTTTCATCTAGATCATAAACAGTTTGAAGATCTCCTGCGAGATTGCTCAAGAAGCCGACGTCATCAACTGACTCCAGCGGAAACTCGATATTCCAAAACTCCGTGCCCGATAAGTCCTGCGTTCCTTGTGGATAACAAACTGCAAAGCCGTTGGCATCGGCTATATCGTTCATTCCATAATTGTCTATAATGCCCGCCGCTGTTGAGGTGTAGCCGTGAAGAACGAATACAAGTGGGGATCCGGGTGCTATGTTATCAGGTAGGTAAAGGAAGTAGCTTCGGTCTTCTCCATCGTGTATAAAGGTGAGCTCAGATAGTTGACCAAATCCCGAAAGGGCTGTAATCAAAAAGGCAAAAATGAAAGACAGTTTTTTCATGGCTTGAAGTGATTGTTGGTGGGGCAAGTTCTTCTTTTAGATTTGGAATACCAAATCACGAGTCTCGCTTGTGCTTCCATCTGCGGTGGCTCCAAAGCCACCATTCCGGTTCTGCAATGATGCGCTCTTCAAGCGCTCTGACGTGCTTTTCTGTAATGGCATACTCGGGTTCACTTTTCGGATCTTCGGAAATAAGCTTAAACTCAATTTCATAGTGGCCACGACTCACTTTCCGAATGTCGAAGAATACTATGGCCATATCGAGCTTCCTGGCTATTTGTTCTGCTCCTAAGAAAATGGGCGTTTCCTGACCTAGGAATGAAGTCCAATATTTGATTTTTGACTTTTGGGGACTCTGGTCTGCGAGGAAGTAGGTCATGGTCACTTCACCATTGTCCTTTTCAGTTTTTAGTTTTCTATAGCTGTCTTTGGTTGAAATCATATGAACTCCATATTTGGAGCGTAGTCCGTTAATGAGCTGATTGAAGTATGGATTTTTCAAAGGCTTGTGGATGGCCCATACCTTGTGTTGTACCTCAGTTGGAAGTAGTGAAAGCCATTCCCAGTTTCCGTAGTGCCCCAAAACCCCTGCTACACTCTTTCCTTTGCCGTGTAGCTCATTGAGGAGTTCGGGGTTTTTAAAAACATACCTCGGCTTCAATTGCTTGGCAGATCGATGCAATGGATAAAACCATTCGATAAAGCTATCTCCTAAATGGCGGTAGAACCTCTTTTCTATTTGAATAATCTCCTCTGTAGGCTTCTCGGGAAAGGAGTTCGTGAGATTTGACCTTACAATATCCTTTCGGTATCCGATCACTCGGTAGGCCAAGAGGTAGAACAAATCACCGATTATAAATAAGGCTCTTAGAGGTAACCATGTGATGGTCCAAAGAAAAATATACGCAACGGCATAACCTAGAAACTGCATAAGGGCAAAAGTAGCATAGATGCAGGATTAAGTTGGTATTTTTGGCGGAAAGCCAGAGACTATGCCAGCTAATAAATATGCCCTCTTGCGCTACCGCATCATTGATCGGTGCATCAGCAATAAGTTTAACCCATACCCGAACAAAGAAGATTTGCGGGAGGCGTGTGAAGAAGAGTTGTATGGTTCAGGTGGTGATAGGATTTCTGCCAGTACGATAGACAAGGACCTCTACGCCATGAGAAACGAGTCGAATCTGGGATACTTCGCACCTATAGCCTATAGCAAGGTTGAGAAAGGTTACTACTACGAAGACCCGGATTACAGTATTGATGAGATGCCACTCAACCAGGAGGACATTGAAGCGATTGAGTTTGCAGCGAATACATTGGCTCAGTTTCGTGGAATTCAGCTTTTTGAATCTTCAGGAGATGCGATCGATAAAATTTTAGGGCGGCTGAGCCTGAGGCCTACCGAAGGTCAAAACATTGAGCAGTATGTGCAATTCGAGACAGCTCCCGAATACAAGGGATCGGCTCACCTTAAGGTACTTTTGAAAGCTATCAAAGATCGAAAAGCCGTGAGCTTTGAATACCAAAAATTTTCGGGAGAACCATCCCGCCTATACCGCATTCACCCATACTTGCTTAAGGAGTATCGAAACCGTTGGTATGTGATTGGATTTAATCCTCAAAAAGATGCTACGGTAGTCTTTGGATTGGATAGGGTAGTAGGTGAGGTAAGCCAGACTGATGAGTCGTTTAAGCGTCGCTCTGATTTTGACTCTGATCGATATTTTAAGCATAGCTTGGGTATAACCGCCTTGGATGAAGAACCCGAAAAAATCGTGATGCGGTTTTCGCCCCTTTCAGGAAAATACGTTGAAAGCCAGCCTTGGCACTCATCACAATCCCTGCGTAAACAAACATCGACCTATACCGAAATTGAGTTGTTTCTTTGTATTACAAGGGAATTGGTCATGCAGATATTGAGCTTTGGCAGTGATGTCCGAGTACTGTCTCCTCTGAAACTTCGAGAGATGGTTCAGGAGACCTTGAAAGAGGGGCTAAAGAGTTATTCGGACCAATAGCATTTTACAACTAGAACCTGTTCCTTCATACCCGACTCTAGCTAAATCCTAACAATACTCACGTATGGAACTATTTGGCTTTCGAAATTCTAGAGGATTTATCGGAAATAGGGCTTTTTGAAACCGTGTAGTATTTCGATTCTGATTTGTCATATAAATCAACTAACTTGTTCTCACGTTTTTAACCATTTATAACTAATCACCACCGCTTAATCGGTGGCAAATTATTTCCTGATGAAGATTTTACTTCGACTCACTTCGGTGATGCTCTTTACAGCATCTCTCACCTCACCATTACTATTAAATGCTCAAGACTGGCTCACATTTGATGTGGAAACTGACGAGCGCCTGACACTTTCTTCTGTGGCCGCTTCAGACGACGAGGAAAAAGATTTTGCCGTAGGTGACTTGAACAACGATGGTCTTGCCGATGTGATCTGTGTGCGAAAAGAACCTTTTTCTGATCCTGAAGAGCCCGCAAAAACTGCCCTTTTATTGATCAACCAGAATGGAGTGTTGGTAGATGAGACGGCGTCAATGGCTCCTGGCTTTATTAGTACGCCCACTTTTGGTAGACATGTGATTGCGCACGACATGGACGATGACGGTTGGCTCGATGTCATCATTGCCAATACGTTTGAACAACAACCCATGTATTATGCTAATCTTGGTGAAGATGGTAATGGCGACTGGCTCGGGCTTCAGGATCAAAGTGCAACTCGATTCCCCCTCTTGACTGAAGACGATATTCTAATGTGTGCAGTTCAAGCGGGAGATTTGGATGGAGACAACGATGACGACCTGTACTTCGTGAACTACAAACAGGGTGGGGGATCAGCTAAAGATTTCTTACTTATCAATGATGGAAACGGAAACTTTACCAATGAGAGTCAGTCACGACTCGGAGATTTAAGAAATTCAGCATTCGGTACGGCTGTAGAACTAGAGGATATGGATGGTGATTCTGACTTAGATATTGTAAAAGTATCTACCCTTTTTCAAGTCACACCTTTCAACGATAATGGAGTATTTGTCCTCTTCAACGATGGTACGGGAAACTTTACCAATTGGCAAAATGTTGCGCCGTTTTCCCCATATATGATTAGTATAGACGACTTTGATGGTAATGGGTTCAATGATGTTTTTGTAGTTGATGACGGCCAGGACTATATTATTCAAGTCACCGGAGCTGTAGTTGATGTGAGTTGCACTACTACGAGAATTGATGTTGTTAATGGTTCAGGAGGCTTTGGTGGAAATGTTGAAAAGGCCGACTTGGATTTGGATGGTGATATGGATCTCATCGTAAGTGATGTGGATGTGGACATTCCTCCATGCAACTCAGGTCGAGAGTTGAAAATCTTACGAAACAACGGAGGTACATTCACCCAAATGTTCAATAATGATTTCCAAGCATGGGCAACCAATAGCTACGATATAGCAATTGCCGATTTCAATGGAGATGGCTTATTTGATTTTATTAATGGTAAGTGTGAAGGTTATGAAGTTGTCATGAACAATTCTTGTGATATTGTTCAGGGTGCTGCAGATTTTGACAACGATGGTTTGCCCGATGCGTGCGATCCATGCCCGACAAACCCTGACCCAGGTTGTGCTCCATCTACTGAGTTTCCTGTAGTTGATACCAATTTAGACATCGCCCGTCAATGGAATGAGATGCTTCTTGCTTCCATTCGAAGAGACTTTGCAAGACCAACGATGCACGCACGAAACTTATTCCATCACTCCATCGCGATGTGGGATATTTGGGCCGTTTACTATGAGGGATGTCCTTATCTGCTTGGTCAAGACCGAAATGGATTCGTTTCACCTTTTACGCCTTTCCCTCTTCCGGCGGATAAAGAGGCTGCAGTGAGAGAAGCGATCAGCTATGCCTCATATCGATTACTTTCTCATCGTTTCCAAAATGCTCCGAATGCCTCTTTATTGCAACAGGGCTATGATGCCCACATGGCTACTCTAGGTTACAACACCTTGTTCACACTTACTGATTATAGCGGTGGATCGGCAGCCGCCTTGGGAAATTACATCGCTCAGGAAATAATTGATTTTGGCTTGCAAGACAACTCAAATGAGCAGAATGGTTATGAGAATGAGTTTTATCAAGCAGTAAACCCAGCCTTGAGTGTCGAAGATCCAGGCAATCCATTGATCGCTGATATGAACAGGTGGCAACCGCTTATTCTAGAGATTTTTATTGATCAAAGTGGAAATGAAATTCCCGGAGCGGCCCTAGACTTCCTTTCACCGGAGTGGGGGCAAGTGGATCATTTTGCTCTGGATGATGATCAATCCAATACATTCCAAAGAGACGGATTTGACTACAAGACTTTTCTAGATCCGGGAAGTCCCCCTCAATGGTCGGTAGACGGATCAGGTCAAACCGACCTTTACAAATGGTCATTCATGACAACGTTGTTATGGTCTTCGCACCTTGACGCAACCGATGGGGTCATGTGGGATATCTCTCCTGCATCCATTGGTAATAGAGGTCCACTACCCATTGATTTTTCGGAGCACCCTGGTTTTTACAATCACTTGGATGGAGGAACCACTAGTCCCGGTCATTCAATCAACCCTTCAACAGGACTGCCTTACGAGCCTAATATGGTTCCTCGCGCAGACTACGCGCGAGTTCTTGCTGAATTCTGGGCTGATGGACCTGATTCAGAAACGCCTCCCGGACACTGGTTCTCCATATTTAACTATGTGACCGATCATCCCGACGTAGAGTATAGAATTGAGGGGGCGGGTCCTGAAATTTCTGAAACGGAGTGGAGTATTAAAGGGTACTTCACCCTTGGAGGAGCCATGCACGATGCGGCAGTTGCTGCTTGGGGTGCAAAAGGTCGTTATGACTTTATCAGACCAATTTCTGCAATCCGAGCAATGGCCGATTTAGGTCAGAGTTCTGATGCAGGTTTACCGAATTACCATGCAGGAGGACTTCCTCTCGAACCTGGATTTGTCGAACTGGTTCAGGCGGGTGATCCCCTTGTAGGAGATTCAAATGAAAATCTCAATAAGATCAAGGTAAAGGCTTGGCGAGGGCATAAGGTGATCGACAATGTGGATACGGATGTGGCAGGAGTGGATTGGATTTTAGCGGAGGATTGGGTTCCTTATCAGCGTCCATCTTTCGTAACACCTCCTTTTGCCGGTTATGTATCGGGTCATTCCACTTTTTCACGAGCTGCAGCTGAAGTTTTAACAGCCTTCACAGGAGATGCCTTCTTCCCCGGAGGAATGGGGACTTTTCTTGCTCCACAAGATGAGTTTCTTGTATTTGAAGATGGGCCAAGTGTCGATGTAGAATTGGAATGGGCCACCTACCGAGATGCAGCGGATGAGTCTGGTTTATCAAGAATTTGGGGTGGAATTCACCCACCGGCTGACGACATTCCCGGAAGGTCAATGGGAATCGTAATTGGTGTTGATGCCTTCAACCGGGCACAGTCCTTTTTTACTGACTGTGCTGCACCGGCTACTTGTGATGAAGCACCGGTTAACCTTGACTCTGAACTCCAACAATTTGGTATTTGGTTGAGTTGGGATCCAATCCCAGGTACCGTAGGGTGTCGAATTAACGGGCGTGTTTTGGGAGCTTCAGGTTCTAGAAATATCAATATCCTTATTCCTGAAGCAAGTTCATACTTTGTATCCTACAATTCTGTCCAACCAGCTACTTCTTATGAGTGGAAAGTGCAGTGCGCCTGTCAGCTAGAACCTTTAGAACTTACCCCTTGGTCTGTTACTGAAGTCTTTACGACTGGATCAGGTACGACTGAAGATCAAGAAGATCAAATCTTTGGTGAATCAGCTACTTTCAATATGTATCCTAACCCAACCAATGGAGAGGTAAACTTACACGCTTCATTCGAAATGGATAAAATCGAAGTGTATGATATGATGGGTAGGAAAGTGAAGAGTGAATTAATAGGTGGAATTGTAAATTATCGGATCAACCTAAACGAATTGGCTCAAGGGACATATATTATAAAAGCTTCTGACTCGTATAATGTGGTAACCAAATATATTTCAGTCGCAAGTGGAGATTAAGCCAAGGCCATCTTTTCTAGGGTTCGTTTTTCTCTTTGGCTGATTAACAAATATTAAGTGTTTTCCTTTTTTATTTAAAGGAGTTCTGTATTTTGATGCGGTGAAACTTTCTGAAAATACCGTGCGAGAGATAGCCGATTGGCTTCAATGTGGATTAGAGTGTTGGATCCATAAGTTGAAAGGTACTATGTATTTCTTACCTAATTTGGACGATCCTTATTTCGATCCTTCTCAATGGGAAGAAGTTCTCACTTCAGTGCAAGGCCACGAAGAAGAGTATTTGGTTTTCCAAACGATGGATAGCTCCCACTCCTATAGAATAATGCAAGATTTCGCAAGTTCACTAACAGATAGTCCGATACGCGCAGACTTGGAATATGCACTTTCCGGACCCAGACCATTTCACAATTTTAATTCAAGATTGGCTCATTCTGTTCTCAGAGAAAAATGGGCTGACTTCAGATTTAATGCCCATATGGACTGGGTGAAGTCTCAGGTCAATTGTTATGACTTGGTTTGCTAAACTGAAGCAAACTGATTCCGGATTGAGTAGTTTTGGAATAAGTCGATCGAACTGGTTTTTCATGTTTAGCTTAGTTAATAATTGATACCTCAAGCAAAAGATTTCTATCAATATTTCAAAGGTTGCTATCGACTTGATTACCGAGAGTTCTTTGTTGAAAACGTACTATCCCGGAAGTATCCTTTTAAATGGTTCGTAAACGGAGAAGAAGAGCTATTAACGGAAATACTTCCGATAATACCTTACAACAATAAGAAGGTAGCTGATTTAGAGAAAGAGCTTGCCCTTTATCAGATTGAAAAAACTCTATTTTATGGTGTTTTCTTTGTGCTTGGAGAAAGCAGAAACCCACTGATTAAGGACAAAAGAGTATGTGCGCCTCTTTTTCTATTTCCAGCCACAATTGAAACTTTAGATGATGAAAAGTATCTCTCTATAGACAGGGATGCATTCCAATTAAATCGGGCAGTTCTCGAATTATTCGATGCTGCAGATTCACAAAACTCAAAAGATCAGTTTGTTTCTGAAATCTCTGAGTTGTTGGAAGAGTCCAATCCTGATTTTATTCGATTACAGTCAATAGTAAACAAGCATTTTTTTAATGTTCATACTAAAGAACTATTGATGACACCGAGGGTCTGGTCCGAATCTAGCATTAAGAATCACTTGAAAACAACCTCTTACTCAGAAGGAAACTTCAAAATTGTTCCGGCAGCGGGAACAGTCTTAGTTAAGAAATCAGAGTCCTCACTCAAGGTGCTCGATGATCTTAGCGGCATGGCTGAAGGCAATAAGTTTAATGTTGGTTTCCAAAACCTTCTATCCGGAAAAAATGAGCGCGCGCCTGTAAATTCGAGCATCTATAAATCCAGACTGAATACTGATCAATATCAAGCTCTTCAAAATGCTTATCGCTTTGAGAATTCTGTAGTTGTCGGCCCTCCAGGAACGGGGAAGTCATACACCATTACAAATATTGTTTCTGACGCTGTGATAAATGAACAGTCTGTATTGGTTGTATCGAAGACCAAACAGGCTGTAGAAGTGCTTCGATCCATGCTTGAAGACGATTTCAAGCTCAAAAAATATTTGATTCATACAACCGGGAGAAACCACCGTGTGAGCTTGAAAGCAAAGATTCGAAGATATATGAGTGGTATCGTTGCACCTCTTTATATTTCATTAGAGTATAAAAAAATTCAGAAGTGGTTTACACGTTTGACTGAGCTGCAGATTAAGTTTGAAAACTTAGTAAGCCAAGAATTAAAACTTTCAGATCTTTCCTTCAACTCCGAGCTTAATCTCTTTGAAAAGTGGCATAGATTTTACCTGAATGCAACCGTAGCAGGAAGTACCCGAATATGGGATGTTTTTCATGAGATTGAGGAACTTACAGGAAAATTAGAAATAGCCGTTAGCTCTTATACAAAGGGGAAAATTCAATACAATATTCGTCACTTTGCGGATCTCTTCAGAACCGATCTTTCCATTTTTTATGATGCCCTTGATACCAATAGTTTCAGTCAGTATAAGCGCACATTAGCAAAAGTAAAGCACGCTAATATTCTGAAAGTCTTCCCGATTTGGCTAGCTAATTTATCTGAATTGAATTCAGTGCTTCCTTTGCAACAAGAATTGTTTGATTTGGTAATTATCGACGAGGCGACACAATGCGATATTGCCTCTGCTTTACCTGCTATTTATAGAGCAAAGCGGGTAGTTATCGTGGGTGATCCTAATCAACTTCGTCACTACTCATTTGTCTCAAAAGCGAGTCAAAGAGAAATGCGGAATAAATACAACCTACCTGATGATAAGATTTACGATTATCGAAATAGAAGTATACTCGATTTATACCTTTCAAAAGTATCAAGTCAAGATCAAGTCAGTTTTTTAAGAGAACATTTCAGATCTACCCCGTCCATTATTGAGTTTAGTAATCAACAGTTTTATGGGGGTCAATTGCAAGTTCTGAAATCGACTCCGAGACATACTCACAACAGTCAAATAAGGCTAGTTAGAACTGCCGGTACCCGAAATGACCAAGGGATTAATAGAGTGGAGGCCAACGAAATCGTGTCGCGCCTAAAAGAGCTCATGCGTGATAAAGAGGAGCTACAGTTGGTTCCCTCAATTGGTGTGATATCACCTTTTTCTGCTCAAGCAAGACACATCAATCAGCTCATTAGAGATAACTTTGAAATTGAGCAAATCAAAAAGTTTGATTTATTCTGTGGCACACCGTATAATTTTCAAGGCTCTGAAAGAGATGTGGTTTTTCTTTCGTTTTGCGTTTCAGATGATTCTCACCCTTCGGCATTTATCCATCTCAATAAACCTGAAGTAATGAATGTGGCTATAACAAGAGCGAGATCATATCAATACGTAGTTACTTCTGTTGATGTCAACGTGTTGAATACAAGAACTCTACTTTTTCAATACCTTCGATTTATTGACGGTTTCGTTCACTACAATTTGGAGAACAAAAGCTTGGATCGTTTTCAGAAAGAGGTAACTGCTGCGTTAGTCGAGAAAGGTATCGATGGTGTGAGGTCTGGGTATCCTCTGGCAGGAAGTGTTTTGGATCTGCTAATCAGTCAGAACGGAAAAAACGTATTTATCGATTTGATTGGATATCCGGGTAGTTTCAAGTCTGCATTCAGTATAGAAAGGTATAATACACTTACTAGGACAGGGCTGATCTGTTTTCCTCTGCACTACAGCTTTTGGCAGAAAGATCAAATGGGAGCAATAGAATTGATAGAAAGTTTGCTACATAATTAGTCAGGTACTTAATTTTCTGATGGGCATATATCAGGGTACTTTGAAAGGTTTGCTCAACGGATATTGCATTTTTTCTCCGATGAAAAACCTTTTTCTTGTTGACATAGATTCAATCTGCATAGCTTTACAACATGATTGATTTTCTTAGGCTGAGGTATTGTTTTGCCTTTATATTTTTTTGCGGAGTTTCATTTGGTTCTTTATCACAGAGCTTGTTAGATTCTGAGCCTTATTTGGAAAAGGTGATGAATTGCCTTACTGAAACCGATTCAGATTGTAAAGAAGCGGTTCAAGAGGCTATAGCATACATCCGCGATGTGAAGAATGATACGTTGGCGGCTTCTCAATTTATTAAGTTAGGAAATGCTCGCATGAGGAATGGAAGATGGGATTCCATGGCGTTGGACTTATTTGAAATGGCACATAGCCGAAACTTAAAAAGCGAGGACCCCTGCGCAATCGTAAAGAGTCAGTTTGCCATTACTCGATATGCGCGGTTTATGGGGATGGTAGACTCAGCAGAAGTTTTTGCCGATCGAGCTCTTGAAGCAGCCATTTCATGTGGCAATCCATCAGAAATTGCGCGCGCTGAAGTATTCGTGGGTAGTGCTTTTATGCAACGCAGCGCCTATACTGAAGCATTAATCCATTTTCAAGAAGCCGAAAGAATGTACTTGGATATTCCTGACAGTTCAGGTCTTGGAGGGCTCTACTTGGACATGTCTATTCTATATTCGGAAATGCATCAAAAAAGTGAGGCTCGTAAGCTCACCTTCAGTGCTTCTGAGATATTTAAGAAAACAGGAGAGGAAAGAAAATACGCCATAGCATTAATTGATTTAAGTGCTGATCTTTTGGATATTAAACGAGCTGATAGCGCATTGACTTTTTTGTCAATAGCCAAGCCGATTATTTCAGGAAAGCATCAACGAGCTGAAGCTTTTATGGAGCAAAATTTTGGTAGTGCCTATTATTTACTAAAGCGATATCCTGAAGCGATTGATCATTATCAAAAGGGGTTGGAACTCATTGAGCCGATAGGCGATTTAAACCTCACTATTATTCTTCACAACTTCATAGCCCAATGCTACAGGAAAATGAATGATGGTGCCAATGCTTATATATATGCTCAGATTTCAGATAGCCTTTCTGCATTTACCCCTAAAAATTTCAGGCGTACAAAGACCTATCTCGAGATGGCCGAGGCAGCTCATTTGGTTGGCAAACACAAAGAGAGCTACACCGCTTTTAAAAAATATATTTCCTTGACAGATAGTCTGACGGGTGACGAAAAGCAAAAAGAAATTGCTGAGCTGGAGCAAGCCTATCAAGCTGAAAAACGAGAAAATGAGATCGCATTTCATAAGCAAGAGAACACACTGTTAGCAGAACGAAATGAGGCCTCCACAAATCGAAACTATGCCTTGGCTGCCTGCCTCTTACTTTTAGGGTTTGCAGCTTACCAATTAATCAGCAAGAAGAACAACCGAATAAAAACACAAGCAATACAAGCTCAGCTGAATAGGTTAGAAAATGAGGCGCTCAATAAAGAATTAGAGCATAAGAATCGGGAGCTCACTTCCAAAGCCCTAGTGATTGCTCAAAACAATCGATTGTTGGAAGAACTTGGAGAGAATATCAAGGGGATAGAAACCTCTGATAACGAAGACGAATTGAATCGACTTTTGACCAAATTAAAGATCAGTAAGGTTCAGGAAACCAACTGGAAATCATTTACTGATCAATTCAAAGAGCTCAACCCTTCTTTTCACAAAAGTCTGGCGGTCAAAGTAGAAAACCTGACCTCAGGCGACCTTAGGCTGGCAGCCTTACTTCGAATGGGCCTGAGCAGCAAGGAGATTGCGAGTATGCTCGGGATAGGGGAAGAGGGTATGAAAAAAGCCCGATACCGCTTGCGCAAAAAAATGAATCTGGATTCAGACGAGAGTCTCGAAGTGGAAATAATGAGAATCTGATTTATTTTGATTGGAGGATGTTTTTCGATTAATACAATCACGATGCCCTCGCAAAAGGAGTTCCAAGAAAAAACATCAGTTTTTGTTCACCTTTTTTTCATTGTTCGATATATAGGAAATGAATCAATCGAACATTATGAAAACTTCCGCTTCTCTTCTTTTTTCCGCCATTCTTTTTGCATCTGTAGCCTGCACCGGCCAAAACTATAATCAGGGAAACTACAACAATCAAGGGGCACAATATGCTCAATCGACTTCTTCAGGAAGTGATCAAGTGGTAATGAAAACCATTTCAAATCCTCAGACAGGGCAAGTAGTTGCTCAGATGCCACTTCCCTCTTCTTGGAATATCAATCCAAATCCGGGCCCACAAGATGCTGCGGCTACAGGTCCGGGCGGAATTGAAATTCGCTCTTTCGTAGGACAATCATTTACATTCAGTAATGATCAGTACACGAATCAAATGTACCGGCAGAGCGGGCAGAAAGTGCGCCAGCCTGTTGGAATTGAATCAGCAATCAAGCAAGATATCATTCCGGAAGTGCAAAAAATAGGACTGCAATTTGAAAAGATGTATGCCTTGCCAAAGCTTGCGCAAGTCGACAAAGCATATAGTGATCAATTGTACACGTATGGCCAACAGCAGAAGTCTTTTCAGGTGGCTGGTGCAGAGTTTACCGGAAAAGACGGGAAGAAAGAGTTACTTATTATACATTATTATGAAACGTATGGCATGGGAATGTATTTCTGGGGATATACCCTTCAAAACTTATCGGCACCTCAACAGTCTTTTGAATCAGCGAAACAAACGTATATCTATGCACTGGAAAATATTCAACACAACCCACAAGCCATAGCTGCCTATAACGCAAAAGAGTCAGCTCAGCTTTCAGCGAATGATGCGGCTTTTCAAAATAGAATGCGCAACAATCAAGCAAATTTTGAAGCCACTCAGAGATCTCATGTCAATAGCTCCAATGCCATAAATGAAGCACAAATGGGAATCTACCGCACCCAGACTGAAAGTTTCAATAGAAGCAATCAACAAATCACTAACGGCATAAGAGAAGAGAGTACCATGTACAATTCTACCAACGGGGAGACTTATCAAGTAGAAGGTCAGTCAAATACTTATTGGATGAATGCCAATGGAGAGTACATTCCAACTGACAATAGTCTCTACAACCCCAATCTGGATCAAAACGTTAATTCGACAGAATGGGTGGAGGGAGATCCAAGATAATCTGATTAATCAGGCGATAAAAAAGGCTTTCGGTTTCGGAAGCTTTTTTTTTGCTCATTCTAGTTTATGGATTTCTTTATTTCCACTTCAATCTCCTTCAAATAAATTTTATCCATATGCTCAGTATAAAGGTCGAAAATCTTTGAGCCACTTTGGTAGAGCTCTCTGGCCATTTCAAGGTTTTCACTATAAAGCTCAAATTGACCTGTTTCGCGATACGCTAAAGCGATATAGTAACGGTTTTCGGCTAAGTCATTCTCGGCTTCTTGGAGTTTTAGGGTCTCAATAGCTTTGTCAAACTCTTCTTTTTCGAGGTAAAGAACCCCTAAGTGTAAGTAGTCGTAAGGACTGGCAAAATAGGTTGAGTCGTTGAGCTTATTCTCCATAATGGAAAGGGCCTTTTCGGATTTTCCGATGGCTTTGTAGCAGAGGGCTCGTGTGATTTCCAGGTGGTAGTCTCCATTTTGACCAAAGCCGATATCGTAATCAACCAAGCTGTCGAGCAGCTCAATATCAGCGATGGCTCCCTCGTAATCGCGAAAGAATTGGTACCGACACCAGCCTCGGTAGAAAAGCTCTCCCTCGGGATCATACTCGACTGCTTTGTCGATTAATTTTTTCCAAGTTAAGAAGTCACCACTTTTAAGATAGGCCGTAGACTTTACCTTGTACGCATATGCAAAAGTGGAATCAATGGCCAATGCTTCGTCCAAAAACTCTTGGTAGGCGCGGCTGAATTGATAATGACCTGCTCGTTTTTCTGCTACTAAGCAAGCTTCGTATTTGAGCGTATCGCCTTGAAGCAAATAGGCGTTGCAGTTGGGCTGAGCACTTGCTTTCCAGCAAAAAATGATCAAAAAAGAGAAGTAGAAATATTTCATGGTAAGATTTCGATTATGTCTCCGTTTTCAATTTTGAAAATCAGATACTGGTAGTACTCATCAGGGTTATCTGAATCGGGTAGGGGCTTCCACCCGTCTAATGATTTGGTAATGGACATCAGCTGATCGGTTATTCGTGCGTCGAATTCTCTTGATTCATAGTTTTCGTCAGAGCAGATCATTCGAAATCGTCCCGACTCACCGCGACAGTTTACTACGAATCTGATTCTTACCCATCCACTCTCCTGTGCCTCTACAGGAACGTAGGCCAATTCAAACTGCTCTTTGATCTTGAGCATTTCACCTTCGTATTGAAGGCCTTGTGAAAAATTGAAGTATTGCTTGAGGAATACTTCATCATTGCAAAGCTTGAATTCGGGATCGTCGAGTAAGGTATCACCTTCAATGTCGCCTACGTATCGCAGGTATTTCGATTGTTTCTTTTCAGTAGAGCACCTTGTCAAAGCGATAAATGCAAGAAGGAGAATGAGCGCCTTACCGAAAAAGCGTTCGGTAGGAAATTTTGATTTTGGCATCATACGAGCCAAACATATCGATTTCAGAAGTTTATCTGATTGGTTTTAAATCTTCTTAACATGAAGAAATGTTAATTGAAACCTATTTCTGCTTGGAGTGCGGATTTAACAAACAAACGGCTCCTTTCGGAACCGTTTGCTTTCCTACCTCAGCAGGCGCCTGTCTGATATCATTAGTGAGATCAAACTCTATCTAAGTGGAGGAGTGGTTAGACCACACTTCCTCATCGATAATTTTTGAAAAGGTGAACGAATTAAGACGCTTTTCTTCTGATTTTTCTTGCGAGGATCAGAAGAACCGCGATCCCCAGGAGAGAAAGCACAATCCATAAAAAATCATGGGATGATTCGATCGGCTCAACATTGCCAAACAGAACCAATCCCGACCAGTAGTAGGGGTTTTTCAGCTCTCCTTCAGAAGCACTTAGATAGCTCAATTTGGCTTTTCTGAGTGCTTCGTTTTTGGCCATTCCATCAGATAAATTTTGGTAAAAGGTCTCTATGATTTGAGCGGAAGTTTTTTCGTCAATTTCCCAAAGCGACATGACCAAGCTTGGGCATCCTGCATAGGCAAAGCCATGAGCCATTGACAAAACGCCTTCAGAGCTACTCTCTTTTCCTACTCCTGTCTCACAAGCGGTGAGCACGGCCAGTTCAGCACGTAATGGTAAGTTATAAATCTCATAAGCATGGAGATAACCATCCTCTTTTTCGGAGCGGGTAAGAATTAGCCGAGAGAGCATGGGAGAGTTGGTATTGATCTCTGTGTGCGTTCCCAAATGAATAATTCTGTAATCATCGGCTTCCTGTTTGAAACGGTCCTCTGTAGCCTGTGCGGCAATGACTGACTGCCCTGAAAAAAGCTCCCCAATGAATGCAGCGGTCTTCATGGCAAAAGGCTGTCGAATAAATTTTTGGCCTGAGCCACCCTCATTTTCGCCGTTTTCAAAACCAGGTGCCATAGCGAGAACACCCTTTCCGTTCGAGTCTCCCGACAAGTTTTGATAGAGCAATGAGGTCGTAGCTGAAAGCAAATAGGAAATGGTATAATCCTCTATAAGGAATCGCCCCGTATTATTGTCTGTCAAAACCTCAAAATTCAATGAATACAAGGCCCCGTCAGGAATGATAAATATTTCGGTGCCTTTAAAGTGGGACTCTAGGGGAGCGATAAGATGAGTATAAAGTTTCTCTGCGAGTGCACGACTTTCTTCTTGATTCCTGTTTATGACGGATTGATTGAATGCTCTGATTTTTTCTTCAACGTTGTCCAATTCAAATGTCACCAACTCGATATTAGTTGGAGTAATAACAAATGCCATTAGCCCGATACTGGTTTCGACATACTCTATTAGAGTCTGATCTTTTCGAAGCAGCTTATTTTGAATCTCGTTTAGTGTAGCTGTTTTGGAGTCGTACCGCAATTCATAGTAATTCGGGTAAGCCTTTCGGATGTGATCGAGAAGAGCATCGTATTGCTCCTCGATTTCACCATAATTTTCTTTCACCTCGGGGTCCGATAGCTGCTTGAGCAAAAATCTTTCTTTTGCAATGATACTATCGGGCACTTGAGCCACTCTCAAAGAACTGAACTTATTGAGTTGACGTTTTAGAAGAACCGTCTTTCGCTCTTCTGCGTAGCGTAGCAACTGGTCTCGAAATGAATCTTTTCCGGTAAGCTCATAGAGCTCGTATGTAATTCCCGCGGCCTCAGCATAAATTGCTGCGTGCTCATCGATAAAGGATAACTGTGCCCCGTCTGAATCAAAGTTTCGGCGTTCCTCACTCAAATAGGTCAGTGCAGATTCTAAATAATCCAAGGCTTTTTCTAGAGAAGCTGCATCAGCGCCCGCAATAAATTGTGCTTTCATTAAGAGAGCCTCAGGTAGCATTCTCACAATGCCGCTGTAATTACCGGCTTCTTTATTTCTATTCAATGTCCGGTTTGATTCAAATATTGCAAGAGCTTTATCCAAATAGAATTCAGAGCTATCGCTTTCATTCTGTTTCAAGAATACCTTTGCACGCTCGAGCTGAATTTCTCCAACGGGGTTACTCTCGTTACCAAAATTCTCAGTAAAAATGGTGGCAGACCGCAATAAATCTAAGTGAGCATCTGCATAATCGCCTAATCCAACTCTTACCGCAGCTCTAAATCGGTAGGCTTTTGCCAATTCTTGACTTCCAAATTCATCTGAAACTTGTGCAGCCAACTCTATTGTTCGATTGATGTGGAAAAGCGCCTTCTCATATTTTCCCCACTCTTGGTAAAGCTGCCCAAGACGCTGATGTCTGTTGAGTGTATGATAGTTTACTTCTCCATACTCTCTTTCCGTACCTTCAAGGCTATTGAGCAGGTGTACTTCAGCTTCCTTATAATTACCCGCTGCAAGTTTGATACTACCGCGGGACTCTTCATAACCGACATACTTCTTTTCATCATCATCAGGAAAAAAACCGGTTTGGAGCGAATAGACGTATTCAGTCATTGCTAAGGCACGCTCCAGATCTCCGATGGAAAGATAAAGAGCGGCGAGATTGTGGTAATTGGAGACTAAGTTTCTTTGCTGATTATGCTTGTCATAAGTCTCTGTCAAATGAGGAATGGCTTCTTTTCGCAATTTAATTGCCTCCTCAAGTAGCTCCATACTTTTGGCCAGATTCCCCTCGTCTTCATAAGCTAGCGAAAGATTACCAATGGCGTTTGAAGCGTACATTTTGGCTATAGTTGTGTCTTTCATCAGCAATGCCAATTCACTGCTGCGCTTCAATGCATTTTTAGCCTTGATCATATCGCCATATTTCCAGTAGGAGGCACCTAAGGCATTGTAGCAATCCACTTTTTTAGAAAGCAAAACGGTCGTATCCTCCTCTATGATATTGACGGCTTCTTTAAAATGGAATATAGCTTTTGGAGTATTTCCTATCACTTGATAGTCGAAGCCGAGATTGTAATGAGCGTCAGATCGCTCCATGACATCCGCATTTGAATAGCGATTGCAAAAGTCCAAGAAGCGTAAATCCGTAGCCATACACATGCTGTCAAGTCCGGCCTCATAATAGACCCATGACAGCTCATTCAGCGAAAAGAGGACGTTTGAAGAATCACTATCCTCTTTTTCTATTAGGCTTACCAGGTACTCGGCCCTTTCAATGCCTTCTTCGGTTTTACCTAGCTGGGTTTTTGCCCTACCTGTTTTGTAAACAAACTCGTGGAGTGAATCATAACGAGCGGTTTCGATAAGATAACCAACCTGCCGCTCCAGTGCCTTTTCAAGCTGAGCGTAGCGCTCTGCGGCATAGAAGGAATCTACGAGTACTTGATTTTCAAGATACACTGAATCATTGAAATCTTGGCAGAATAGTAAGGAGTTTATACTCAGTAAGATTGCTATTGCCAAGCTGAATCTCATGATCCAATTGATTCTTGTATTGCAGTGATTTTAGCTTTGAAAGGTGAATCGATTAGTGGAATAATCTTCATGGCTTTCTCTGTATTTCCGCTTTTCAATTCAGACAGAAATAGCATGTACTGGGCTTTATTATTAAAGTTTGATCCGGCAGATTCGAAGGCTTTATTAAGATAGGGCTTAGCCTGGTCGAAAGCCGCCATATTGAAATAAGAAGCTCCGATATAGTAATTTAACGTATCGTTTTGAGGTTCTGATTCCAAAAGGATGTTCCATTTATCGAGGGCCTCTTGGTAGTCTTCCATTTTGTAATCAACCATTGCATCGTAGAAGTCATAGCTGTCTGTTGCGCTCATCGGAACAGGAAGACCCGGATCAGTATAATTGTATTCAGCGTATAACTCAGAAGTGGAATCCTCCTGATTAAAAAACCAGAATGAAAACCCTATGAGTACTGCTATAGACGCAGCGATAGAGAAGAATAGGAAGGGATTTTTCTTTCCTTGGGCACTATCGTATAGCTCTTTGTGAATAGAATCTAACTCGACTTTCAAACCTTCCGCTTCAACAGACTTTATAAGTGTTCTTTGTTCTAAAACGGCTTTTCGCAGCGCGTCATCCGCTTCCATTTCTTTTTGGAAACTTTGCCGCTCTTCGGCGGACATGTCGCCCAAGATGAATCGCTCAATTCGTTCAAAATCTTTTTCCGACAGTTCACGCATTGTTCTCAGAATTAAGGTCGCGTAATTTTTTCATGCAGCGGTACTTCTGTGTTTTCACAGTAGCAGCGTCAAAGCCCAGTTCGTTTCCTATTTCGTCCAAACTCATTTTGGCGTAATAGAACCGATTAAGGATATTCTGGCATTTTTCGCCGAGTTGGGCGTAGATAGTTCGCAATTGATTGAGTCTATTTTCGCTTTCGTCTACTTCAACTTCCTCTGCGGGATCGTAATCTTCAGCCAGTCGCATAGTAGACTTATAGGATTTGGACTTTACACGATCGAGCCATTTAAACTTGGCGATTCGATAGATGTAGCCTCCAAGGGAGGATTCGTCTTGGGGAGTGAATTTGCCCTCTTTGGCATTTAGCCAAGCCGCCGTTATGGCTTCTTGGAAGATGTCTTTGGCATCGTCACTGCTTCCCGAATTTTGTATGATATAAGCTTCCACCGATGGATAGTTTTTGGAGTAAATTTCTTTTAATGTGGCTCGGTCGTGTTCAAGAAAACGACTGGTCACTTTATCTGAAATCGGCGGAATTTTATTTTGGTTGCTCTGCACGTGGCATTTAAGTCGGTCAATCTTTCAATTTTAGAGAATTAATCCGTGCAATGCAATTTTATTTTCTGCCGTTTCAACTATATATCGAGAAAGCTTGGAAAGGTGAACATCCTTTCTCGTTTTAATTAGACACCTTTTTAATATTAGGCTCTCGTTAGGATTGCTAAATTCGTCAACTGAAGCACTTACTTTCCGATCTTTCTTAAAAAAGACATAATTGGCACCTCCTAATTGTTTGTATCCTCGGTGCAAGTAGTTTATTATTGCTTAATAATGCTCAAACGAAAGACATATCATCTGTTTGTAGCACTGCTCTTTCTGAGTAACTACTCCATTGGCTTAGATTCTGATTCTATAAGCTCAACGGATTCACCTAGAGACAGTCTAAGAAACCTAATCGCAATTGAAACAGATGCTAGAACCAAAAGCGTCTTGTATTTGAAGCTCGCCAATACCTATAAGGCCAACAATTCGGAAGATGGTATTGCTCCTGCAAGACGTGGGGTTGAGCTAGCGAGAAAGGCGGATTACCCAATTGGCATTGCAGAAAATTACGCCGTGTTGGGAGATTTATTCGTTTCCATGAACCAATTGGATAGTGCACGCGTAAGTTATCAAGAAGCAGGGTCTGTCTACAAAGACCTGGGGCGATGGTTTGATTGTGCTCAAGTGACAATGATAATAGGGAATATCCTTCTTGCACAGAATAAATATGTAGAAGCACAGAAAACATACTTAGAGGCTCTAGAAATCGCGGAAAAACAAAGCTTATCGCTAATAGAGGCCCATCTTAACAACAATCTAGGTGTTCTATACATGGACATTGAAGATTACGATGATGCTAAGAATTACTCCCAAAAGGCAATACAAGGATTCATTAAAGAGGGGGATTTGATCAATGCAAACTTAGCAAGGGCTAATGTTTATCAAATTCTGGTTACAGAAGGAGAATACGATAAGGCGATAGATGGCTTTTTGGATATTGTGAATTTCTTCTTGAAAGAGAAGAACTGGGAACACGTGGCATACGGCTACAACGAAGTTGCATCCATTCATTATGAGCGAAAGGACTATTTGGACGCTGAAGAATTTGCAGGCCTCGCTTTGACAACTGTAGAAAAGAATCTAGACTATTTTGAAGGGCCTTCCTCTTATTACCGAGCTGAGATTTATACCACGTTGGCAAAAATCTTTAACAGTCAAGGCAAGGAAAGCGACGCAATGAAATTTGCACGTGCGGGATATTCGATTTCGGTGCAAAACTCCTACTCAAAAAACGCCTATGAATGTGCCGAGATTCTTTTCAATATTCTTTCCCTTTCTGTCCGGAAGGATTCAGCGCTGTATTATGGAAAGGCTTACATAGAGTCATACAAGACTTTTGAAAGGGATAGAGACGTAAAGCAAATCACTCAGCTAAAGATGCAGAGGGAGTTTGACGAAGCTGAACGAAAACGCGAAGTAGCAATAGTCAAGAAACAAGCTGCTGCAGATCGTCGAGAGCTCATATATATAGGAGCGTTAATCATTACACTTCTATTGGTCACGGTCCTCGTTTTTCGGTATAAAAATCAAAAGATTAAAACGGATCGAGCTAATTTATTGAGAGATAAACTAGAACTTGAGAAGGAAAGCCTTGGTCAAAAATTGAGGTACAAGAATAAAGAGCTAGCAACAAATATGATGTATCTACTCGAGAAGAATGAGTTTATAGGTTCTATCACCAATAAGTTGATAGACATGAGGTCTCGGGCAAAGAAGGAAAATCAAGATTTCGTTCAAGAAATCATCATAGAGTTGAAAAGGAACTCCTCACAGAAGATTTGGGAAGAGTTTGAAATGAGGTTTAAAGAAGTTCATGCTGATTTTTATCAATCTTTAATGGACAAGTATCCCGACCTCACTCCGAACGAAGTTCGCCTTTCAGCTTTCTTGAGATTGAATATGTCAACGAAGGAGATATCAGCCATTACCCACCAATCGGTAAAAAGCATCAACATGGCCCGTTTCCGCTTGCGAAAAAAGATTGGAATTGATCGCGATGAGAACCTTATTTCGTTTCTGACTCAGCTCTGAGTTACTTTTTCCTTTCATCTCGAAGTGTGTTAAAATCATCTGATAGACAGTTGATTGAGTTCTGTTGTAGTAATGTTGTTTCCGCTATTTATTGGTTGTAGTATCCAAGTGATCGCGAAATTTTTGATTGACCATCTCCTCCCTCTACATTCGGCAAAGTTCAATTCGATTGTTCGGTATGAACGACTTGTTCAAATCAAATCATTTTAAACCAAATCAAAACAAAATGAAAAAGCTTTACTCGATTATTGCCATTTTATTTTTCGCCGTCTCGGTGTTGCAAGGTCAATCAACTCTGACCATAAATGTGGCGGACAGCGAAACAAGTCTTCCAATTGAAGGCGCTACGGTTCAATCTTCATCATTTTCCGGCCAAACGGACGCAAGTGGAAAGCTTGTGCTAAATAATATAGCTGATGGTTCATACAGTTATACGGTTTCGGCAGATTGTTTCATTGCAGGAAGTAACAGTGTAACGGTAGCTGGAAGCGATGTCGATAGTGATACTGATCTCGATCCTGAGACTACCAACAACGTATTCTTCTTCGTTGGTTCACCATTTACTCTTTCTGGAGCTACGGTAAACCTAACGGGTCCAAACGGATACAATGAGTCAATCGTAAC